>NZ_JASATC010000038.1:0-56381 GCF_038440135.1 Pseudomonas sp. OTU5201
GGACCTATCCCAACCCCCCCCCCCCCCCCCCCCCCCCCGCCCCCCCCCCCCCCCCCCCCCCCCCGGCAAGGTCCGCGGCTCTCGATACCGCGGAATTCGGAACCTGTTTCGACGATCCCGGGCGGGACCTTGAACTGGCGTGCAGCTTAGCCGAGCCGCTTGGCGCTGCACATTAGCGCTTGGTCGCGTCGTAGGCGAGGTTTGAATCCACTACATCGCCCTCGCGGCTTACCTCTTCGCACTTCTCGCGATTGCCGCCACAAATCGAGCATTCCTTCTCGATGCCGAGGTTGGCGATACCACCGCAGGATCCGGCAATGGGCTTGCGCCCCATGATCACGCCCACGGCCATGCCCAGCACTACCAACAGCATGATCAGAAATACCAGCAAAAAGGTCATGTTCAGTTCTCCTCATTCTCGAACAGCTCGCGGAAGCGGCTGCTGCCATGGCTGGCGAAGCCCTGCCCTACGCGGGTCACGAAAAAGGCGGCGATGCCATGACGCTCAGCATAGGCTTCGCCCGCCTCCGGCCCCAGCACCATCAACAAGGTGGACAGACCGTCCGCCCTCAGCGCGGACTGATCCACCACCGTGACCGCAGCCAGGTTGTGGCTGATCGGCGCCCCCGTAGACGGATCGAGGGTGTGGGAAAATCGCTTGCCGTCCTTCTCGAAATAGTTGCGATAGTCGCCCGAGGTAGATACGCCGAGCCCATCGAGCTGGATGATTTTCTGCGCTACCTGGCGATCGTCCCGCGGCGCTTCTATGGCGATTCGCCAGGGCGAGCCATCAGGTTTGCGGCCAACAGCCTTCAACTCGCCGGTGATTTCCACCAGGGTGCTGCCAACGCCCAACTCTCCCAAGCGCGTAACCACGCGATCGACCGCATAGCCGGCGGCAATGCTGTTGAAGTCCAGTTGCACCGGCGCGTCCTTGCACAGCTCCTGGCCACGAATCGACAAGTGCTGCTGGCCGACCCCGGCCTTCGCGAGAGCGATAGCTTCGGCAGTGGGTACCTGCTCGCCACGGGATTGCGAGCCGAAGCCCCAAAGGTTGAGCAGCGGTTCCACGGTCATATCGAAGGCGCCGTCGCTGTCCTTCGACAATTCAGCTGCGAACGACACCAGTTCCAGCATCGGGGCCGGCAGTGCCATGCAACTGCCGCTCGGCAAGGCATTGAAGCGCTCCACGTCGGAATCGGCGCGGTAGGTGGACATCTGACGATCGATCTCCGCCAGGATGCCTTCCACCTCGCGACGGGCCTGTTCGACCGTAGGGCCGGAAGCGCTGCGTACGTACTTCACCGAGTAGCTGCTGCCCATGGTCGGGCCACCGAACTGCTCCAGCGAGTCGCCATCGCAGCCAGCCAATAGCAGGCTGGCCGCGAGCAGCGAAACGAGCGCCCTAGCCACCAAAGTCGTCCAGCAGGATGTTCTCCCGCTCAACGCCCAGATCCAGCAGCATCTTAATCACGGCGGCGTTCATCATCGGCGGGCCGCACATATAGAACTCGCAATCCTCAGGGGCCGGGTGGTCCTTGAGGTAGTTCTCGAACAGCACGTTGTGGATGAAGCCCTTGAGGCCGGTCCAGTTATCTTCCGGCTGCGGATCGGACAGCGCCAGGTGCCACTGGAAGTTGGGGTTCTCTGCCTGCAGCTGGTCGTACTCTTCAGTGTAGAAAGCCTCGCGCAGTGAGCGTGCGCCGTACCAGAAGCTGATCTTGCGCTTGGAACCCAGACGCTTGAGCTGGTCGAAAATGTGCGAGCGCATGGGCGCCATGCCTGCACCGCCGCCGATGAAGACCATCTCGGCATCGGTGTCCTTGGCGAAGAACTCGCCGAAGGGGCCGTACACGGTGACCTTGTCGCCCGGCTTGAGGCTGAAGACCCAGGACGACATCTGCCCCGGCGGCAGGTCATCTTTGCCCGGTGGCGGAGAGGCAATACGGATGTTGAACTTCACGATGCCCTTTTCGTCCGGGTAGTTGGCCATGGAATAGGCACGGATCACGGTCTCGTCGACCTTGGATACGTACTTCCATTGGTTGAACTTGTCCCAGTCGCCACGGTACTCGGGCTGGATGTCGAAGTCCTTGTAGGCCACCTGGTGGGGCGGGCATTCCAGCTGCACATAACCGCCGGCGCGGAAGTCCACGCTTTCCCCTTCCGGCAGGCGCAAGGTCAGCTCCTTGATGAAGGTGGCGACGTTGGGGTTGGACTCCACCGTGCATTCCCACTTCTTCACGCCGAAGACTTCTTCCGGCACTTCGATGTGCATGTCCTGCTTCACCGGCGTCTGACAGGAGAGGCGCCAGCCTTCTTTCGCCTGACGACGGGTGAAGTGGGATTCTTCGGTCGGCAACATCTCACCGCCACCACTTTCGACGACGCACTTGCACTGGGCGCAGGTGCCACCGCCGCCGCAGGCGGAAGACAGGAAGACGTTGTTGGATGCCAGGGTCTGCAGCAGCTTGCCGCCGGCGGGCACGGTAATGGTCCGCTCGCCGTTTATCACGATGTTCACGTCGCCGCTGGACACCAGCTTGGCGCGAGCCGCCAGGATGATCACCACCAGTCCCAGGACGATGGCTGTGAACATGCCGATGGCGAGAAAGATTTCGAAACTCAGCATGTCCGGTCCTTAGAGCTGCACACCAGAAAATGACATGAAGCCGAGCGACATCAGGCCGATGGTGATGAAAGTGATGCCGAGGCCCTGCAGACCATCGGGGACATCGCTGTATTTCAGCTTCTCACGGATGCCAGCCAGCATCGCGATGGCCAGGGCCCAGGAGAAACCGGAGCCGACGCCGTAGACCATGCTCTCACCCAGGTTGTAGTCGCGTTCTACCATGAACAGCGAACCGGCCATGATGGCGCAGTTCACCGTGATCAGCGGCAGGAACACACCGAGGGCGTTGTAGAGCGAGGGTACGTACTTGTCGAGCAGCATCTCGAGGATCTGCACGATGGCCGCGATCACACCGATGTAGCTGAGCAAGCCGAGGAAGGACAGGTCCACATCCGGCAGGCCGGCCCAAGCAAGCGCGCCATCCTTCAGCAGCAGGCTGTACAACAGGTTGTTGGCCGGCACGGTGATGGCCTGCACCACGATCACCGCGATACCGAGGCCAATGGCCGTTTCTACCTTCTTCGAGATGGCGATGAAGGTGCACATGCCCAGGAAGAAGGCCAGCGCCATGTTCTCGACGAATACGGCCTTCACGAACAGGCTGAGGTAATGCTCCATCAGTAGGCCTCCTTGTTGGATACCTGGGGCGCGATCTTGTAGGCCGGTGCCTCCTTCTGTTCAGTCTTCCAGCTACGCAGGGCCCAGATGATCAGACCGATCAGGAAGAACGCCGAGGGCGGCAGCAGCAACAGCCCGTTGGGTTGGTACCAACCGCCATCGTTGATCACCGGCAGGATCTCGTAGCCCAGCAACTTTCCAGCACCGAACAACTCGCGAACGATGCCGAGGACGATCAGCATGGCGCTGTAGCCAAGGCCGTTACCAATGCCATCGAAGAAGGACAACAGCGGCGGGTTGGCCATGGCGAAGGCTTCCGCACGCCCCATCACGATGCAGTTGGTGATGATCAGGCCGACGAACACTGACAGCTGCTTGGACAGGCTGAAGGCGTAGGCCTTAAGCACCTGATCCACCACTATTACCAGCGAGGCGATGATCACCATCTGCACAATCATGCGGATCGAGCTGGGGATCTGGCTGCGGATCATTGAAATGAACAGGTTGGAGAAGCCGGTCACCAGCGTCAGGGCGATGGACATCACCAGCGCGGTCTTCAGGTTGGAGGTGACCGCCAGCGCCGAGCAGATCCCGAGGATCTGCAAGCCGATGGGATTGTTGTGCAGGATCGGGTCCAGCAGGACCGACCGGATAGTGGGTTGCGCCATGCTCATGCCTCCCCGTTATTCAGCTTGACCAGGAATGGGCCGAAGCCGTTCTTGCCCAGCCAGAAATGCAGCAGGTTGTTGACGCCCTTGCTGGTCAGCGTGGCGCCGGCCAGGCCGTCGACCTGGTGACTGGCGTTCGGCGACTGCGCGTCGACACTGCCCTTGATGATCTGGATGGCCAGTTGGCCTTGCTCATCGAACAGGCTCTTGCCGTTCCACAGCGCCTTCCATTTAGGATTGTCCACTTCGCCACCGAGGCCCGGGGTTTCGCCGTGCTGGTAGAAGCCGAGGCCGACCACGGTATTGAGATCGCCCTTGAGCGCGAGGAAGCCGTACAGGGTCGACCAGAGACCGTAGCCACGTACGGGCAGGATCAGCGTCTGCAGCTGGCCATCCTGCTCCACCAGGTAAACGGTGGCAAAGCGCTCGCGGCGCTTGATGGAGGCAATGTCTTGCTCAGCCGACAGCGCGTCGGACAGCTTCGGGTCCTTGGCGGCTTTCAGCGGGTCGAACCCGGCGGCCTGGATGTCGACAGAGAAGTCGCCGCTGTTCAAGTCGACCACCTTGGCGGAGATGCGTTCAGCGTAGAGTTTCTTGACCTCATCGGCAGACATGCCCGGCTGCGCCAGACCCGCGATGGTCAAAATGCTGCGCTGCTTATCCAGCTCGCGGTTTTCCACCTGAATCGGCTTCAGCGCAACGGCTCCGCCTGCCACGAATACGGAACACACCAAGCAGACCACCAGGGCCACCATCAGGGTGCGGACAGTGGATTCTTTCTGATTAGCCATTGCGTGCCAGCCTCCGCTTGATATTGGCCTGGACGACGAAATGGTCGATCAGCGGCGCGAACAGGTTGGCGAAGAGAATCGCCAGCATCATGCCTTCCGGGAAGGCCGGGTTGACCACACGGATCAGCACTACCATCAGGCCGATCAGCGCACCAAACAGCCACTTGCCGGTGTTGGTCATGGACGCGGACACCGGGTCGGTCGCCATGAACATCATGCCGAAGGCGAAGCCACCCAGAACCAGGTGCCAGTACCAGGGCATGGCGAACATGGGGTTGGTATCTGAACCAATCGCATTGAACAGCCAGGTGGTAGCGATCATGCCCAGCATCACGCCGGCGACGATACGCCAGGACGCAATGCGGGTGACCAGCAGCACACCACCACCGATCAGGATGGCCAGAGTGCTGGTTTCACCGATGGAGCCGTGAATAGTGCCAAGGAAGGCATCCATCCAGGTGATGCCGTGGCCAATGATGTTGTCGACGCCGCCGGCAGCCCCGAGGCTCAGCGAAGTCGCGCCAGCAAATCCGTCTACTGCGGTCCAGACCGCATCGCCGGAAATCTGCGCCGGGTAGGCGAAGAACAGGAAGGCGCGGCCGGCCAACGCCGGGTTGAGGAAGTTCTTGCCGGTGCCGCCGAAGACTTCCTTGCCCAGCACGACGCCGAAGCTGATGCCCAGCGCGACCTGCCAGAGCGGGATGCTTGGCGGAAGGGTCAGGGCGAACAGCACAGAGGTGACGAAGAAGCCTTCATTCACTTCATGGCGGCGAATGGAGGCAAACAGCACTTCCCAAAAGCCGCCGACGATGAAGGTCACGGCGTAGATCGGCAGGAACCAGGCGGCCCCCTGGATGAAGTTGTCCCACAGGCTATTCGGGTCGAACCCGGCCAGGGAACCGATCAAGGCGAAGCGCCAGCCTTCCTGCGCAGCCAGCAGGTCAGGACTCTGCGCAAAGACCAGATTGGCCTGGTAGCCAACGTTCCACATGCCAAAGAACATGGCCGGGAAGGTGCAGAGCCAAACGGTGATCATCATGCGCTTGAGGTCGATGCCGTCGCGCACATGTGCGGTGGTTCGGGTCACATTGGCGGGACGATAGAAGAAGGTGTCTACCGCCTCGTACAGGGCGTACCACTTTTCATAGCGGCCGCCCTGCTCGAAGTTGTGCTCGATCCGGTCGAGGAATTTACGCAGGCCCATGTCAGCCCTCCTTCTCAATACGGCTGAGGTTGTCCCGCAGGATGGGGCCGTACTCGTACTTGCCGGCGCAGACATAGCTGCACAGCGCCAGGTCTTCTTCATCCAGCTCCAGGCAGCCGAGCTTCTGCGCCATCTCGGTATCGCCGACGATCAGGTAGCGCAGGAGTTGGGTAGGCAGAATATCCAGGGGCATTACTGCTTCGTAGTTGCCCACCGGCACCATGGCGCGCGGGCTGCCGTTGGTGCTGGTACTGAAGGCAAATTTGCGGCCACCCAGCAGCTTGGAGACGAAGATGTTCAGCACCGAGTGCTTGTTCACCCCGGCGCGCAGGTAATGCAGCAGTTCGCGGTCGTTGCCTTCGCGCAGGCAGGACACTTGTAGGTGGTAGCGGCCCAGATAGGCGCAGGCGCCACGAGATGTACGCCCCCCCAGCAGGGAGCCGGACACCACGCGGTTGGCACCTGGCTGCAGTTCGCCAGCGGTGAGCTCATCGAGACTGGCGCCAAGGCGGGCACGCACCAGACGAGGTTTTTCCACCACGGGCCCCGCCAGGGAAACTACGCGCTCAACCCAGAGGTGGCCGGTGGTGAACAGTTTGCCGATGGCGATCACGTCCTGATAACCGATGGACCAGACACTCTTGCTGGCACTGACCGGATCGAGGAAGTGGATATGGGTTCCGGGCAGTCCGGCGGGATGCGGGCCGGCAAACGACTCACTGCGAACCTGAGCCAGGCCTTCACCCGGCAGCGCGGCGCCTTCGGCCTTGCAGAGGAACACACGGGCCAGCCTGGCGAGGACCTTGAGGCCATGTTCGAAATCCGCCACATGTCCGGCAATCACGACGGCGGGATCAGCGGCCAGCGGATGGGTATCCATGGCGGTGACGAAGATGGAGCTGGGCGTGGCGTCGACGGCCGGCACACGGCTGAACGGCCGAGTACGCAAGGCGGTCCACAGACCGGAACTGATCAGGTTGTCACGCACCTGCCGGGCGTCGAGCTGGTCGAGTTGCTCGGCGGGATAGTGCGCGAAGCTGACCTCGTCATCGCCTTCGAGATCAATCACCACGGACTGCAGCACGCGCTGCTCGCCGCGATGGATGGCGCTGATCACACCAGCCCCCGGAGCGGTGTAGATCACCCCCGGGGTTTTCTTGTCGGAGAACAGCGGCTGGCCGAGCTTGACCCGATCCCCCACCTGAACGTCCATGGTCGGTTTCATGCCGTGGTAGTCGAAGCCGATGACGGCAACGCTCCGAACCGGGCGCCCAGCCTCGATTCGCTGAGCTGGCTCACCCGCCACCGGCAGGTCCAGCCCTCGCTTGATTCTGATCATTGGTTTCGCCTGAAACAGGATTTCTGTCCGAAATGCCTTGGGCCCAAGACCCAAATGCTCAGCATCGCCCCAGCGCCGGCTGGTACGAGTGAGCTGCATTTCGAACGGTTAGGCGGCGGATTATAGAGAGCTATCCCCACACCTGCCACCCAAGTCCTTTTCTTTCAGCGACTTAGGAAACCTCAGGCAACAAAGCGTCCGAATCTGAACAATGAGTCAGACGGCGATAACCGATTCACGCCTTGACCGCGAAGCGTTGGGTCAAATCTGTGCACAATAAAAAACGGGAGCCAGTGGCTCCCGCTTCCATTCGACCCGCAAGCTGTATCAGTGGGCGGTAGCCCGCCCGGCAGAGCGCTTGAAGTAATAGCAGACGCCGATCAGTGCCAGCCAGAACGGAATGGCATAGACCGAGACGTTGATACCCGGAATCATTAGCATCACACCGAGGATCAACGCCACGAAGGCCAGACACAGGTAGTTGCCCACCGGATACCAGAGTGCCTTGAAGAACGGCTGGACACCCTGCTCGTCCATGGACTTGCGGAACTTCAGGTGCGACAGGCTGATCATCGCCCAGTTGATCACCAACGCCGCCACCACCAGCGCCATCAGCAGCTCCAGGGCCTTTTGCGGGACCAGGTAGTTGACCACTACACAGAGCAGCGTAACCAGCGCCGACAGACCGATTGCCAACACTGGCACACCACGGTCGTCCACCTTCATCAGCACCTTGGGTGCATCACCCTGCTCCGCCAGACCATAGAGCATACGGCTGTTGCAGTAGACACCGCTGTTGTAGACCGACAGCGCAGCAGTCAGCACCACGAAGTTGAGGATATGCGCCGCCGTATCGCTGCCAATCAGCGAGAATATCTGCACGAACGGACTTCCGCTGTACGGATCGCCAGCAGCCCCCAGGGTCTCCAGCAGCTTGTCCCACGGATAGAGCATCAGCAGCACACTGAGCGCGCCGATGTAGAAGATCAGGATGCGGTAGATGACCTGGTTGATCGCCTTGGGGATCACCTTCTTCGGCTCGCTGGCCTCGGCCGCAGTGATGCCGATCAGCTCCAGACCACCGAAGGAGAACATGATGATGGCCAGCACCATCACCAGGCCTTCCAGGCCATTGGGGAAGAAGCCGCCATGGCTCCAGAGGTTGTCGACCGCAGCCTGCGGGCCACCTTCACCGCTGACCAGCAGGTAGATGCCGAGGACGATCATGCCGATGATGGCCACCACCTTGATCAGCGCGAACCAGAACTCCGTCTCGCCGAACGCCTTCACGTTGGCCAGGTTGATCAGGTTGATCAGCACGAAGAACACAGCAGCCGACACCCAGGTCGGCACCTCGGGCCACCAGAACTGGATGTACTTGCCTACCGCAGTCAACTCAGCCATGCCTACCAGCACGTAGAGCACCCAGTAGTTCCAGCCGGAAAGGAAGCCCGCATAACCGCCCCAGTACTTGTGGGCGAAGTGGCTGAAGGAACCGGCAACCGGCTCCTCGACGATCATCTCGCCCAACTGGCGCATGATCAGGAATGCGAAGAAGCCGGCAATGGCGTAGCCGAGAATCATCGACGGACCCGCCGACTTGAGCACCCCGGCCGAGCCCAGGAACAGGCCGGTACCGATGGCGCCGCCCAGCGCGATTAGCTGGATGTGGCGGTTTTTCAGACCCCTTTTGAGCGGCCCTTGGTGAAGGTGATGTCCTTCCATCTGGGAAATCCCCAAGCGATTCTTGTTATCCGATTACAGACGCAAAAATGAAAAACGGGAGCCCGAAAGCTCCCGTTTTCCGATTACACAGGCTTAGCGCGGGAAAGCTGGCGGGTTAACACCAGCCATATCTTCCATCACTCGAACCACCTGGCAGCTGTAACCGAACTCGTTGTCGTACCAGACGTACAGCACAACGCGGTTGTCGTTGCAGATGGTGGCCTCGGCGTCTACCACGCCAGCATGGCGTGAGCCGACGAAGTCGCTGGACACCACTTCCTGGGAAGAGACGTAATCGATCTGCTTGTGCAGGTCCGAATGCATGGCCATCTGGCGCAGGTATTCGTTGATCTCTTCGCGGCTGGTGGCCTTCTCCAGGTTCAGGTTCAGGATCGCCATGGAGACGTTCGGCGTCGGAACGCGGATCGCGTTACCGGTCAGTTTGCCCTTCAGAACCGGCAGAGCCTTGGCAGCTGCGGTGGCAGCACCCGTCTCGGTGATCACCATGTTCAGCGGAGCGCTGCGGCCGCGACGGCTGCCTTTGTGGAAGTTGTCGATCAGGTTCTGGTCGTTGGTGTACGAGTGAACGGTTTCGACGTGGCCGTTGACGATGCCGTACTGATCGTCCACTGCCTTGAGCACCGGCACGATGGCGTTGGTGGTGCAGGAAGCGGCGGAGATGATCTTGTCGTCGGCCGAGATTTCGCCGTGGTTGATGCCGTGAACGATGTTCTTCAGCGCGCCCTTGCCCGGAGCGGTCAGGACGACACGGTCGATACCCGGGCATTTCAGGTGCTGACCCAGGCCTTCGGCGTCACGCCATTTGCCGGTGTTGTCCACCAGCAGGGCGTTCTTGATGCCATAGGCGGTGTAGTCGATCGAGGCCGGATCGTTGGAGTAGATCACCTGGATCAGGTTGCCGTTGGCGCTCAGGGTGTTGTTGGCTTCGTCGATGACGATGGTGCCGTCGAACGGACCATGCACCGAGTCGCGACGCAGCAGGCTGGCACGCTTGACCAGATCGTTCTCGGCGCCCTTGCGGACGACGATGGCGCGCAGGCGCAGGCCGTCGCCGCCACCGGTCTTCTCGATCAGGATGCGCGCCAGCAGGCGGCCGATGCGGCCGAAGCCGTAGAGAACGACGTCGGTGCCTTCGCGGGCAGCGCCGTTCTGCTTGCCGACCACGTCGACCAGCTCGTCCTTAGTGAACTGCTCGATGCTGCGGCCATTACCCTCGGCCTTGAACTTGGCAACCATCTTGCCCAGGTCCACGGAAGCGGCGCCCAGCTTGAGCTCGCTCATGGCCTTGAGGATCGGGAAGGTTTCGTGGACCGACAGCTCGGCCTCGTCGGTCAGGCGGTGACGCGCAAAGCGATGGGCCTTGAGGATGGCAATCACGGAGCGGTTGATCAGGCCACGGCCATAGATCGAAGTCACAACGTTGTTGTTGCGATAGAGCTGGCCGATCATCGGAATCATGGCTTCCGCGAGGGCTTCACGATCGATCCATTCACCGAGACACTGGTCGGGCTTCTGAGTCACGGGCAGTACCTTCCACATATGTAGGGGATGAAAAAAGGGGCTACATTATGACGGCGCGCGCAGGAGCCGGCAATCAGCAGCAGCCTCAACACTGACATCCGCTAGTCGGGATAGTTACAATCCGCCGATCTTTTTCCGACCGGAGCCTCTTGCCCGTGTCCGTACTGCGCCTCCCGTCCCTCCCCTCCGCCGCCGGAAAGCAGCACTGGGGCAATCTGCCTGGTGCCGCCCTGAGCCTGGCGATCGCTGAAGCCGCCAGCGCCGGCAAGCGTTTCACGCTGCTGCTGACGGCAGACAGCCAGACCGCCGAACGCCTGGAACAGGAGCTGGCCTTTTTCGCCCCTGACCTCGACGTTCTGCACTTTCCTGACTGGGAAACCCTGCCCTACGACCTCTTCTCGCCGCACCAGGACATCATTTCCCAGCGCGTCGATACCCTTTACCGACTGCCCGAGGTCAAGCGCGGCGTGCTTGTGGTGCCCATAACCACTGCCCTGCACCGCCTTGCGCCGACACGTTTCCTGCTGGGTTCCAGCCTGGTGCTGGATGTCGGCCAGAAGCTGGACGTGGAGCAGATGCGCCTGCGCCTGGAAGCAGCCGGCTATCGCTGCGTGGATACGGTGTACGAACACGGCGAGTTCGCCGTGCGTGGCGCGCTGATCGACCTGTTCCCCATGGGCAGCGACCTGCCCTATCGCATCGACCTGTTCGACGACGAGATCGAAACCCTGCGAACCTTCGATCCGGAAACCCAGCGTTCGGTGGACAAGGTGGAATCGATCCGCCTGCTGCCGGCCCGCGAGTTCCCACTGGACAAGAAGGCCGTGACCGACTTTCGCGGCCGCTTCCGCGAGCGCTTCGACGTCGACTTCCGCCGCTGCCCTATCTACCAGGACCTGGCCAGCGGCATCACGCCGGCCGGCATCGAGTACTACCTGCCGTTGTTCTTCGAGGAAACGGCCACGCTCTTCGACTACCTGCCGACCGACACCCAGGTGTTTTCCCTGCCGGGCATCGAGCAGGCTGCCGAGCAGTTCTGGACCGACGTGCGCAATCGCTACGAGGAGCGTCGCGTCGACCCAGAACGCCCCTTGGTGCCACCCGCCGAGCTGTTCCTGCCGGTGGAAGACTGCTTCGCCCGCCTGAAAGGCTCGCCCAGGCTGGTGCTGAGCCAGGAAGACGTCGAACCCGGCGTCGGTCGCGAACGTTTCTCCGCCCGCGCCCTGCCCGACCTGGCGATCCAGGCCAAGGCCACCGAACCCCTTGCAGCTCTGCGTCGCTTTATCGAGGACTTCCCCGGCCGCGTGCTGTTCAGCGCCGAGTCCGCCGGCCGCCGCGAGGTGCTGCTGGAAATGCTGGCGCGCCTCAAGCTGCGCCCACAGGAGGTCGAGGGCTGGCCGGAGTTCGTAGCCAGCTCCGAACGCCTGGCCATTACCATCGCGCCGCTGGATGAAGGGCTGCTACTGGACGACCCGGGCCTGGCCCTGATCGCCGAAAGCCCACTGTTCGGCCAGCGGGTGATGCAGCGACGCCGCCGCGAACGCCGCAGCGACGCCGGCGACAACGTGATCAAGAACCTCGCCGAGCTGCGCGAGGGCGCACCCGTGGTACACATCGACCATGGCGTCGGCCGCTACCTTGGCCTGATCACCCTGGAGATCGATGACCAGGCCGCCGAGTTCCTCGCCCTGCAATACGCCGAGGAAGCCAAGCTCTACGTGCCGGTGGCCAGCCTGCACCTGATCGCCCGCTACACCGGCAGCGACGATGCCCTGGCACCGCTGCACCGCCTTGGCTCGGAAACCTGGCAGAAAGCCAAGCGCAAGGCCGCCGAGCAGGTGCGCGATGTCGCCGCCGAGCTGCTGGACGTCTATGCCCGCCGCGCCGCCCGCGAAGGCTATGCATTCAAGGACCCGAAGGCCGACTACGCCACCTTCTCCGCCGGCTTCCCCTTCGAGGAAACGCCGGACCAACAGGCCGCCATCGAAGCCGTGCTGGCCGACATGCTGGCGCCCAAACCCATGGACCGCCTGGTCTGCGGCGACGTTGGCTTCGGCAAGACCGAAGTCGCCATGCGCGCCGCCTTCGTCGCCGTGCACAGCGGCCGCCAGGTGGCGGTGCTGGTGCCCACCACCCTGCTCGCCCAGCAGCACTACAACAGCTTCCGCGACCGCTTCGCCGATTGGCCGGTCAGCGTGGAAGTGATGAGCCGCTTCAAGTCGGCCAAAGAAGTGGAAGGCGCTGCGCAGCAACTGGCCGAAGGCAAGATCGACATCATCATCGGCACCCACAAGCTGCTGCAGGGTGACGTGCGCTTCAAGGACCTGGGCCTGGCGATTATCGACGAGGAACACCGTTTCGGCGTGCGCCAGAAGGAACAGCTGAAGTCCCTGCGCAGCGAAGTGGACATCCTCACCCTCACCGCCACGCCCATCCCGCGCACCCTGAACATGGCGGTGGCGGGCATGCGCGACCTGTCGATCATCGCCACGCCGCCAGCGCGCCGCCTGTCGGTGCGCACCTTCGTCATGGAGCGACAGAACACTGCGATCAAGGAGGCCCTGCTCCGCGAGCTGCTGCGCGGCGGCCAGGTCTACTACCTGCACAACGAGGTGGCGACCATCGAGAAGTGCGCGGCCGAACTGGCCGAACTGGTCCCTGAAGCGCGCATTGCCGTTGGCCACGGCCAGATGCGCGAACGCGATCTCGAACAGGTGATGAGCGACTTCTACCACAAGCGCTTCAACGTGCTGGTGGCGTCGACCATCATCGAAACCGGCATCGACGTACCCAGCGCGAACACCATCGTCATCGAACGCGCCGACAAATTCGGCCTGGCCCAGCTGCACCAGTTGCGAGGTCGGGTCGGCCGCAGTCATCACCAGGCTTACGCCTACCTACTGACACCACCGCGCAAGCAGATGACCCCGGATGCCGAAAAGCGCCTGGAGGCCATCGCCAACGCCCAGGACCTGGGCGCCGGATTCGTTCTTGCCACCCACGACCTGGAAATCCGCGGCGCCGGCGAACTGCTGGGCGAAGGCCAGAGCGGGCAGATCCAGGCCGTCGGTTTCACCCTTTACATGGAAATGCTCGAACGTGCGGTGAAGGCCATACGCAAGGGCGAGCAACCGAACCTTGAGCAGCCGCTGGGCGGCGGGCCGGAAATCAACCTGAGGGTGCCGGCGCTGATTCCCGAGGATTATCTGCCCGACGTGCATGCGCGCCTGATCCTCTACAAACGCATTGCCTCAGCGGCTGACGAAGACGGCCTGAAGGAATTGCAAGTCGAGATGATCGATCGCTTTGGCCTGTTGCCCGAGCCCACCAAGCACCTGGTGCGCACGACCCTGCTCAAGTTGCAGGCCGAGAAACTCGGCATCAAGAAGGTCGATGCCGGCCCCCAAGGTGGTCGCATCGAGTTCGACGCCTCGACCTGCGTCGACCCGCTGGTACTGATCAAACTGATCCAGGGCCAGCCCAAGCGCTACAAGTTCGAAGGCGCCACCCTGTTCAAATTCCAGGTGCCCATGGAGCGCCCGGAAGAACGCTTCAACACACTCGAGGCGCTATTCGAACGCCTGACCCCGCAGTAGTCTGCGGAATGATTGCCCCTATAAGGAACAACCCATGCGTGCTATCCGAAACCTCGCCCTGCTGCTCGCCCTGCTGGCCCCGGCGGCCTTTGCCGACGGTCTCTACTCGGTGGAGATGATCCTCTTCCGCCAGGCAGGCGATCCCATCCCGGCCAGCCAGCCAGCACCGGACGACTGGGCCGCAGGCAGCCAATCCATCTCCGGCAGCGAGCGCGGCACCGCACTGGATGGCGAAGCGGCCAAGCTGAACCCCAACGCCGGCTACGAAGTGCTAATGCACAAGGCCTGGTCGCAAAACCTGTCCGCGATTCCGAACACGGTATCGGTGACGTCCGGCGAACCGCAGCTGGGGCATTACCCCGTGGAAGGTACCCTGGCACTCACCCTCGATCGCAGTGTCGACGCCCAGGCCGACTTCTGGATCAACCAATTCGACAGCAGTGGCCTGATCAGCAGCAGCGAACGCCTGCGCCAGGGTACTCGCCTGAAGAACGGCGAACTTACCTACCTTGACCACGGAAACCTGGGCATCCTGATTCGCGTTAGCCCGCTCTAAGGCACCATGAGTGCCCTGCTCGACCAATTGAGACAGCTGGAATGGCGCCTGGATTTCGATCCGGGCGCCCTTTCCCGTGGTATCAAGTACGCAACGGAAGGTCGCATCCGCCTACTGAGCCTGAGCGACAAGGCCATCGAGACGAGCTGCGAAGGCTCCGCAGGCCACGTCTACACCCAACTGATCCGCCTGGCACCGAAGGGGCTCGGAGTGGTCGGCCGCTGCAGCTGCCCGGTGAGTTTCAACTGCAAGCATTGCGTCGCCGCCATCACCCATCTGCTCAATCAGTCCGCCACGGGCTGGCAAATCCCAACGCCACCTAGCGAGCGCCAGGTGGACGACCTGCAGCCACTTCCGCACCTGATCCTCGGCAGCCATGCCCAGAGCCAGTACGACCTGCGCAGCGGACGCATGGTCGGCAGCCAGCAACACCGCGCCGGACTGGTGTTCGACTATGGTGGCGCCCACACCCACGGCAAGCCGGCGAAACCGGAACGACTGCATCACCGCAGCAATGGCGAGCGCCTTGCCATTGCCCGCCACCCGAAGGCTGAGCAGGCCTGGCGTGACACGCTGCGCCAACTGGGCTTCAAGGAAGCCCTGCGGCAGAGCTTGGCATTGCCTGCCAACAGCGCGGAGATGTTCGAGCTGCCCAGCGACGAAGACTGGCTGCACTTCATGCGAGAGAACTTACCCGCACTTCGCGAGCAGGGCTGGCACATCGACATTCGCCCGGGATTCCAGTTTGACCTCACTCAGGTCGAAGGCTGGTACGCCGAAGTGGACGAATCGCCCGGCCGCGAATGGTTTGACCTGGAGCTGGGCATTGTCGTCGAGGGTCGCCGCATCAGCCTGTTACCGGTCCTTCTGCGCCTGATCCAACGCAACCCTGAGCTGCTCGACCCGCAGAACCTCCAACGACGCAAGGACGATGACCAGTTGCGCTTACAATTGGACGCCACCCGCGCCGCGGATGGTCGCCCGCTGCAGGTGATGCTGCCGTTTTCCCGCCTCAAGCCCGTACTGACCACCCTGGGCGAGCTCTATCAACGCGATCAGGACCCAACCCAGAGTCTGCACCTGGCCCGGCCCGACGCAGCACACCTGAGCCAATTGGAAGGCCTGGACCTGCACTGGCAAGGCGGCGATGAGCTACGCGACCTGGCGCGAAAGCTGCGTGACAGCGGCAAGGCCACTATCAATCCACCCAAGGGCCTGAATGCCGAACTCCGTCATTACCAGCTCGAGGGCATCGCGTGGCTGCAGACCCTGCGGGAGGTTGGTGCCGGAGGCATCCTCGGGGACGACATGGGTCTGGGCAAAACCCTGCAGACCCTGGCCCACCTACTGCTGGAGAAGGAAGCCGGCCGCCTGGATCGCCCGACCCTGGTGGTGATGCCCACCAGTCTGATTCCCAACTGGCTGGACGAAGCCGAACGCTTCGCGCCCGATCTGCGCGCCCTAGCCCTGCACGGTCCTGGCCGCAAGAAAGCCTTCGAGCGAATGGCCGAGTATGACTTGCTACTGACCACCTACGCCCTGCTGCCCCGAGACCTGGAGCAGTTCGCGGAACTTCCGCTGCACCTGCTGATCCTCGACGAGGCGCAGTACATCAAGAACCCCACCAGCAAAGCGGCCCAGGCAGCGCGCCAACTGGAAGCACGCCAGCGACTCTGCCTCACCGGCACACCACTGGAAAACCACCTGGGCGAACTTTGGTCATTGTTCCACTTCCTGATGCCCGGCTGGCTGGGTGACAGCCAGAGCTTCCTGCGGAACTACCGCAACCCCATCGAGAAACATGGCGACGCCACCCGCCTTGCCCATCTCAATGCCCGTCTCAAGCCCTTCCTGCTGCGCCGCAGCAAGGAAGCCGTGGCCACCGAATTGCCGGCCAAGAGCGAGATCACTCAGTGGGTCGAACTCAGCGACCGCCAGCGCGATCTCTACGAAACGGTGCGCCTGGCAATGGACCACAAGGTGCGCGACGAGATCGACCGCAAGGGCCTGGCACGCAGCCAGATCGTGATCCTGGAAGCCCTGCTGAAGCTGCGTCAGGTGTGCTGTGACACCCGACTGATCGAAGAAAGCGGCGTCCGCTCACGGGGCAGCAGCTCAGGCAAGCTGGACAGCCTGATGGAAATGCTGGAGGAGCTGATCGCCGAGGGCCGCAAGGTGCTGCTGTTCTCGCAGTTCACCAGCATGCTGACGCTGATAGAAGACGAACTTCACAAGCGCGCCATCGAGTATGTGCAGATCACCGGCGACACCCGGGACCGACGCACGCCGGTAAAGCGCTTCCAGGCGGGCGAGGTGCCGCTTTTCCTGATCAGTCTCAAGGCCGGTGGCACCGGCCTGAACCTGACCGCGGCCGATACCGTGATCCACTACGACCCCTGGTGGAACCCGGCCGTGGAGCGCCAGGCAACCGACCGAGCCTATCGCATTGGCCAGGACAAGCCGGTATTCGTCTATCGGCTAATTTCACGAGGAACGGTGGAAGAAAAAATCCAGCAACTTCAGGCTCAGAAGGACGCGCTGGCGCGAGGTATTCTCGACGGTCGCGAGAAAGAAGGCTGGAGACTGCAGGAAGCGGATCTCGACGCCCTCTTCGCCCCACTGCCCCGCCTCGCGTGATTGGCAGCTCACGTGGCTGAGCGCTAACACGCCCCTTTGCGAACGGTACAGCCGCCGACAGCCATCACCGCGTGATACCTGCCGGCGGAAGACATGGCCTCAGCCTTTCAGCACATGAGCAAGGACATTGCGTACCTTGCCAATACCCTCGGCCAGCGCAGCTTCAATCTCCGCCATGGTGATGATGCCTTCCGACTTGCCGGCAGCCGGGTTCACCACCAGGGACAGACAGGCGTAAGGGAGGTTCAGCTCGCGGGCCAGCGCTGCTTCGGGCATGCCAGTCATGCCAACGATGTCACAGCCGTCGCGCTCCAGGCGGGCGATCTCGGCCACGGTTTCCAGGCGCGGACCCTGGGTACAGCCATAAACGCCGAAATCACTGTGCGGGTAGTCGCACGCGTTCAGCGCCGCTAGCAGCTTGGCACGCAGGGCTTCGTCATAGGGATGGCTGAAGTCGATATGGGTGACATGGTCCAGATCGCCCTCAAAGAAGGTGCCGACACGACCATGGCTATAGTCGATCATCTGATGGGGCACCACCAAGTGGCCGCTGCCCATGGCCGAGTGAATGCCGCCCACGGCATTCACCGCGATTACCGCCTGCGCTCCGGCATGCTTGAGCGCCCAGAGGTTGGCGCGATAGTTCACCTGGTGCGGCGGAATGCGATGCGGATGGCCATGGCGAGCGAGGAACAGCACGTCGTGCCCGGCGTACTCGCCATGGACGATACCGGCCGACGGCGCGCCGTATGGGGTATCAGGGTTGAGCAGGGCTTTCATGCTCAGGCCATCGAGCTGGGTCAGGCCTGTACCACCAATAATGGCGTAGACGGTCATGTCAGTTCCTCAATCGATCAACTGGGCTTCGCGCAGGGCGGCAACAGCCTGCAACCAGCGGGGATCCTGGCGGTATTCAGTGCCAGGGAAGGCGCGGCGGCGCATTCGCGACAGGCTGGTCGGCGGTTTGGCTCTCAAGCGCTGCAGTCGCTCCAAGGCCAACTCCGCGGAAGCGCGGTCGTTGCACACCAACCCCATGTCGCAACCGGCTGTCAGCGCAGCTTCGATGCGCTCGGCGGCATCGCCCACCACGTGGGCGCCGGCCATGGACAGGTCATCACTGAAAATGACGCCGGAGAACTTCAATTCGCCCCGCAGGATGTCCTGCAACCAGCGCCGGGAGAATCCAGCAGGCTGGGTGTCTACCTGCGGGTAGATGACGTGGGCAGGCATCATGCCGTCCAGTTCCGAGGCCAGGCGGCCGAAGGGAATCAAATCGGTCTGGCGAATCTGCTCCAGGCTGCGCTCATCAGTGGGAATCGCCACATGAGAGTCCGCCTCTGCCCAGCCGTGGCCAGGGAAATGCTTGCCGGTGGCAGCCATCCCCGCCTGTCGCAATCCGCGAATGAAAGCGCCAGCCAGGCGCGCGGCACGCTCAGGGTCGCCCTCGAAGGCACGACTGCCGACGACGGCGCTGCGCTGGTGGTCGAGGTCCAGCACCGGGGCGAAGCTGATGTCCAGGCCAACTGCGAGCACTTCGGTCGCCATCAGCCAGCCGCACTGCTCGGACAGTTGCTCGGCATTGTCGTTATCAGCCAGGGCACGCATTGCCGGCAAGCGCAGGAAGCCTTGGCGCAAGCGCTGTACACGGCCGCCTTCCTGATCGACGGCAAGAATCAGGTCTGGCCGAATAGCGCGAATCGCAGAGCAGAGTTCGCGCACCTGGCGCGGACTCTCGATATTGCGGGCAAAGATGATAAGACCGGCGACTTCCGGCTGACGGAGGATCTGCCGATCCTCGGCGGTCAGCCAGGTGCCGCCGATATCCAGCATCAGGGAACCTTGCATGAAAAATCCTTAAGAGAGTTGTGCCGTCGCCCAGACCGGGCAAGGTGCTTCGTCAATGCGTACCGCACAGTGGACGGGTACGCGGTCGAAGAGTTCCAGCACATCGACATTACGCAGACGAATGCACCCATGCGAGCGGGCTACCCCCATGGGCTCGGTATCCGGCGTACCGTGCAGATAGATATAACGGCGGAAGCTGTCCACCTTGCCAAGTCGATTGTGACCAGGCTCGCAACCGCTCAGCCAAAGGATACGACTAAGAATCCAGTCCCGCCCCGGAAAGCGCTCGTGGAGTTCGGCATTCCAGACTTCACCGGTCCAGCGCCGACCACGAAGCACTGCACCGAGGGGCAGGCCCTCGCCGATCCGGGCACGGACCTGGTGCAGCCCACGGGGGGTGCAGTTGGAACCATTCGTCTCACCTGCACCATTCAGGGCAGTAGACACAGACATGCGCAGAACCAACTGCCCCCCGGCAAAGCCGTAGAGCTGTTGGTCAGCGATAGAGATATGCAGAAGATCGAGGTTTTGCATGGGTCGCAAGCTTAGCCGATCAGCTCGCCTGCGCCCATATGGTTTTAAGCCTTGGCAGGCGCCGGGGCCTTGCTACGCGGTTTGAGCACCGCACTAGCCAGGGCTTCGTCAGTGACCCCGGTTTCGGCACGCATACCGGCAGCCAGGAACGGCACCATCAGACGCATGACCTGCTCGATCGAAGTATTCACGCCAAAGTCGTTTTCTGCCATGGCGCGCAATGCCTTGATACCCGACATACTGAAAGCAGCAGCTCCGAGCATGAAATGCACTCGCCAGAACAGCTCGAGTGGCGGAACCTTGGGAGCGGAGTCGTTCACCAGCAGCATGTAACGGCGGAAAACCTTTCCGTAAACTTCTTCGAGGTACTTGCGCAAGTGCCCCTGGCTCTGACTGAATGCAAGCCCAAGCAGACGCATGAAGATGGAAAGGTCATTGCCACTGCGGGGTTTTACCGCCAGCGCCTGCTCTACGAGCATCTCCAGCAACTCTTCAAGGCTGGCCTTGCTCTCCGCCTTGGCCTGGCGGCGGTCCAGTTCGCGCTCCAGGCTCTGGCAGAAAGGGCCGAGGAAACGCGAGAAAACTGCCTGGATCAGCGCTTTCTTAGAGCCGAAATGATAGTTCACGGCCGCCAGGTTGACCCCAGCTTTACTGGTGATCAGGCGCAACGAAGTCTCAGCAAAGCCTTTCTCCGCGAACAGCTGTTCCGCAGCATCCAGAATGCGTTCAACGGTTTCCGACTGGGCCATGGCTCCTCCGCCTGACAAACACTTGTTTGAAACATACGTTTCATCCGGTCAGCTTGTCAAGTCGTGCGCCCCACTATCTGACGCAATGGTCATCCTCCCCGCAGCCTGCGCAACAGCAGCCCTGCCGGCCCCGAACCGTAATCGCTTTTCTCTCCGTAAAAAGAAGCGTTGCCAAGGTCACGCCACTGTATATAATTCCAGTCACTGTATAAAAAAACAGAGCGCCGCCATGCTGAAACTGACGCCCCGCCAAGCCGAGATTCTCGCATTCATCAAGCGCTGCCTTGAAGATAACGGCTTCCCCCCGACCCGGGCGGAAATAGCCCAAGAACTCGGTTTCAAGTCGCCCAACGCCGCCGAAGAGCACCTCAAGGCCCTCGCCCGCAAGGGCGCCATCGAGATGACCCCGGGCGCGTCTCGCGGCATCCGCATTCCTGGCTTCGAACCTGGCAGCAACGAAGACGATGGCTTGCCGGTGATCGGCCGGGTCGCTGCTGGAGCGCCGATCCTCGCCCAGCAGAACATCGAAGAATCCTGCCGTATCAACCCTGGCTTCTTCCATCCGCGCGCCGACTACCTGCTGCGCGTTCGCGGCATGTCCATGAAGGACATCGGCATCTTTGACGGCGACCTACTGGTCGTACACAGCACCCGTGAAGCCCGCAACGGCCAGGTGGTGGTAGCTCGACTCGGCGAAGAAGTCACGGTCAAGCGCTTCAAGCGCGAAGGTGACAAGGTCTGGTTAATCGCAGAGAACCCCGAGTTCGCCCCCATCGAAGTGAACCTGGATGAGCAGGACCTGGTGATCGAAGGTTTGAGTGTCGGCGTGATCCGCCGCTAAAGGAGGCTCTATGCAGTTCCCGCAGTCGCTTGGCCGGTCTCAGCTCCCCCTGTTCCACGACGCCATCCTGGCCACCCCCGTGGTCCCGATGCTGACCGATGTAGTGGAAGAACCCCATCTGGAAGAACCGGAAGCCTTCAGCGAGCTCTCGCTACGAGGCGCCACCGGGCACTGCCGAAGCCTGCTGGGATCGGTGCTTCGGGAACTCAGCGAAGAACAGGACGCACGCTGGCTGACACTGATCGGCGCCCCCTCCGGCCTGACCCGTGACTGGTTGCGCGAATCCGGCCTGAACCGCGAACGCATCCTGCTACTGCAACCGCGCGGCGAACAAAGCGCCTTGGAACTGGCATGCGAGGCCCTGCGACTGGGCCGCAGCCACACAGTAGTGAGCTGGCTGCAACTTGGGCAAAAGGCCAAGCGCAGGCTGGCCCAAGCTGCACGCGAGGGTAGCGCGCAAAGCCTTAACATTCTTCTGGGGTGATAAAGACAGCAGGCGCTAGGTGATTCCTAGGGCCTTTGACATCAGACGGTAACCGAATCAAAGGTAGATTCAGCTCCAGAAATCAATGCAGAACGCGCGGACCGTCTTGATGATCCATGTCGCCTTCGGCCAGTCGGCCAGCCATCTGCACGCCGACGTTCAGCATGGCCTTGGCGACTTCCAGGTGATGTCCCTGAAGGAAAGCCTTGGCATCGGCAGAGAAGTCCAGCGTCACCAACGCCTCCTCGTCCTCAGCCCGGCGCAGAATAATGCGCCCATCAGGCAGCTCGACTATTTCCAGAAAGGACGTAGGCATAAGTTCAAATCTCCACGAAAGGCGACCATTGTAACAGCGAGCCGCCAGTACGCCCTAGCCCGTCGATCAAATCAGCACTCGCTCAGGGTTTCGCGGAAACGCAAGGCAAGGGATTTCAGATTCTGCCGCCAGGATTCCAGCGTCTCCCGCGACAGAGGCGCCGCCCCTTCTTCCAGACTGACGGCGGTAATCAGCGGCAGCGTGGGATCGACTTTTGCCTGCTTTGGCGCCTGCGGCGGCTGGAACAGTCCTCGATACGCCGCCAAAAGCTCAGCCAACCAGGTTTCGCTTTGCTGAGCCAGCTCCACCAGTTCAGCCAGTTCCGGACTGGGCGCGACGGCCAGCACCTCTGGGGTTAATACAAGCTCGACGCGCGGCGAATTGGCCTCGGGAAGGCGGTAGTATCCCGCGATCTCATGGCAAAGACCTAGCAACGCACCATAAAGGTGGAAGAGCGAAGCCTCACGCTCGGACTGCACCAACGCCTGGGCATTCATCGCTCTACCCTCTTCCGCCTTGCGCCAGGACTCAAGCGACAGGCCAGCGAAAAAGAGTTTCTGGTTGGTGCGGGTATAAAGCTCATGGGCCATGACGGCACCCTCCACAGGTGACTCGGGCAGTATATGCGCGCCCGGAGCCGGGCGCGCTGCAGTCGGTCAGCGCTTGTCTTCGACCTTCCACTTGCCGCCATCGTAGAAGGCGCGCCAGCCAGTGGGCTTACCCTCGACCTCGGTCTGTACGTACTGCTCCTTAGTCTTGCGACTGAATCGGATCACCGACGGACGCCCTTCAGGGTCTTTCGTCGGCGCATCCAGCAAGTAGTGGTACTTGGCGTCCAGCTCATCCTTGTGGGGGATCAGCTCCTTCACCAACGGAGCGCGGGTTTCACGATTCTTCGGGAACTGGCTGGCTGCGAGGAAAAGCCCCGAAGCGCCATCACGCAGCACATAGATATCGTCGACCTTCTCGCACTTCAGCTCAGGCATCCGGATCGGGTCGATCTTCGGCGGCGCAGCCTCGCCACTCTTCAACAGCTTGCGGGTGTTCTTGCAACTGGCATTGGTGCAGCCAAAGAACTTGCCGAAACGACCTGTCTTGAGCTGCATCTCGCTGCCGCATTTGTCGCACTCAAGGCTCGGACCTTCGTAGCCCTTGATACGATACTGACCCTGCTCGATCTCGTAGCCCGAGCAATCCGGGTTGTTACCGCAGATATGCAGCTTGCGGGTCTCGTCCAGCAGATAGGCGTCCATCGCGGTGGAACAGATCGGGCAACGGTGCTTGCCACGCAACACGCGAGATTCGGACTCCCCCTCATCATCCGCGGCGATCTCATCACCCGGCACCAGGTTGATGGTGGCCTTGCAGCGCTCCTTCGGCGGCAGACTGTAGCCGGAGCAGCCAAGGAACACGCCAGTGGACGCAGTACGGATCATCATCGGGCGACCGCAATCGCGGCAGGCGATATCGGTCAATGTCGGCTGGTTGGCGCGCATGCCATTGTCGGCGCCTTCGGCCAGCTCCAGCTTTTTCTTGAAGTCGCCGTAGAACTCGTCCAGCAGATGCTTCCAGTCGCGCTCGCCCTGAGCCACATCGTCAAGATGCTCTTCCATACCGGCGGTGAAGCCATAGTCCATCAGGTTGGCGAAGCTTTCGCTCAAACGCTCAGTGACGATATCACCCATCTTCTCCGCGTAGAAACGGCGGTTATGCACCGCCACGTAACCACGCTCCTGGATGGTGGAGATGATCGCCGCATAGGTGGACGGACGGCCGATGCCACGCTTTTCGAGTTCCTTGACCAGACTGGCCTCGGAATAGCGCGCTGGCGGCTTGGTGAAGTGCTGACTGGGCTCCAGAGTGAGCAGTTTGAGCAGCTCGCCCTCTGTCATTTCCGGCAGCACATCGTCCTCGCCCGGCTTGCTCTGCTGCGGCAGAACGCGGGTGTAACCATCGAACTTGAGGATGCGGCCCTTCGCACGAAGCTCGAACTTGCTCGCGCTGACACTGACGCTGGTGGACAGGTACTCGGCCGGCGGCATCTGGCAGGCCACGAACTGGCGCCAGATCAGGTCGTAAAGGCGCTCGGCGTCACGCTCCATGCCGGACAGCTGGTTCGGGCGCAGGTTGACATCAGATGGGCGAATCGCCTCGTGAGCCTCCTGGGCGCCTTCCTTGCTGGAATAGACATTCGCCTTGGCCGGCAGGTACTTCTGACCGAACTCACCCTCGATGAAGCCTCGCACCATGGAAATGGCGTCGGCCGAGAGATTGGTCGAGTCAGTACGCATATAGGTGATGTAGCCGGCCTCATAGAGACGCTGGGCCATCATCATGGTTTTCTTCACCCCGAAGCCCAGGCGATTGCTCGCGGCCTGCTGCAGGGTAGAAGTGATGAAGGGCGCGGACGGGCGACTGGATGTCGGCTTGTCCTCGCGCTTGGCCACGGTGTAGCTGGAGGCCTTGAGCTTCTCCAAGGCAGCCATGGCCTGGGCTTCATTGAGCGGCTTGAAGGCCTCGCCATTCTCTCGGGTCACTTCGAAGCGCACCTTGGCGCCCTTGGTGGTGGCGAGATCGGCATGCACTTCCCAGTACTCTTCTGGAACGAAGGCGCGAATCTCGCGCTCGCGCTCCACGACCAGCTTCACTGCTACGGACTGCACGCGGCCAGCGGACAGGCCGCGGGCGATCTTCTGCCAAAGCAGCGGCGAGACCATGTAGCCCACTACACGATCGAGGAAGCGGCGAGCCTGCTGGGCGTTGACACGATTGATATCGAGATCGCCGGGCTGGGAGAAAGCCTCCTGGATGGCCTTCTTGGTGATTTCGTTGAACACCACGCGCTTGTAGCGGCTGTCATCGCCACCGATGGATTCCCGCAGGTGCCAGGCAATGGCCTCCCCTTCGCGGTCCAAGTCGGTTGCGAGATAAATGGTGTCGGCATCCTTGGCCAGGCGGCGCAGTTCCTCGATCACCTTTTCCTTGCCGGGCAGGATCTCGTACTTGGCTTTCCAGCCGTGGTCCGGATCGACGCCCATACGGGCAACCAACTGGCGCTTGGCCTTTTCCTTGGCGGACAGGGCGGGAGCTTCGGCAGCGGCCTTGCCACGCTTGGCCGGCTCCTTGGCGGTACTCGCCGAACCGCTGGTGGGGAGGTCACGGATATGGCCGATGCTCGACTTCACCACGTACTGGTTGCCCAGGTACTTGTTGATGGTCTTGGCCTTGGCCGGGGATTCCACGATGACCAGCGATTTGCCCATGGATCGGTCTGTTCCTGAATGAAATATGTAAAAAGCGGGAGCCGCCTGTCGCGGCACCGCTATATATAGTGGCCAGCGCAGCGCGGTCAAGCGCGCCCCTGGCCGTGTCCACGCCCCTCAGGGCTGCGGAAAGGGATCTGGCTCGGCGCTCACCAAAGCGAAGCGCGCGATCTGCTCGCCGTCCACCTGAACCGTTTCAGTGAACATGCTGAGCGGGCGCACCCAAAGGCCGTACTCGCCATAAAGGGCCTGGTAAACCACCAGCGCCTCCTCGGTTTCGGAGTGCCGGGCAATACCTATGACCCTGTATTGCTGACCTTTGTAGTGACGATAGAGACCCGGTTGCAGGCTCATGGTTGCCTCACAGTGATGAATGCAGGCTATCCCGCAAAGGTTGCGCATGGTGCCGCTTCATTCGGCCCGAGGCCAGCCCTTGAGAGAAATTTCCTTCGAAGTTTCTCCACATAAAAGCAAAAACCGGGGCACAAGGCCCCGGTTTCCTCATCTCCACTACGCTCAGACGCGCTCGAAGATAGTGGTGATGCCCTGGCCGAGGCCCACGCACATGGTGGACACGCCCAGATTACCGCCGTTCTGCTTCATCACGTTCAGCAGGGTGCCGGAAATACGGGCACCGGAGCAGCCGAACGGGTGACCCAGGGCGATGGCACCGCCATGCAGGTTAACCTTCTGCTCCATCTTGTCGAGGAGTTTGAGGTCTTTCAGCACCGGCAGTGCCTGAGCGGCGAAGGCTTCGTTGAGTTCAACGAAGTCGATGTCATCCATGGTCAGGCCAGCGCGCTTGAGCGCCTTCTGAGTGGATGGCACCGGACCGTAACCCATGATCGCCGGGTCAACACCGGCAACCGCCATGGCACGAACCACGGCCATCGGCTGGATGCCCAGGTCCTGAGCGCGCTGGGCGGACATGACGATCATGCAGGAAGCGCCGTCGGTGATCTGCGAGGAAGTACCCGCAGTCACAGTGCCGCCTTTCGGGTTGAACGCCGGCTTTAGGCTGGCCAGGCTTTCCAGCGTCGTCTCCGGACGAATGGTTTCGTCGAAGTCGAACACCTTCAGGAAGCCGTTCTCATCAAAGCCTTGCATCGGGATGATTTCATCCTTGAACTTGCCTTCGACGGTGGCTTTGTGGGCCAGTTGGTGCGAACGCACACCGAACTGATCCTGGGCTTCACGGCTGATGCCGTGCATCTTGCCGAGCATTTCGGCGGTCAGCCCCATCATGCCCGAGGCCTTGGCGGCATACAGGGACATATGTGGGTTCGGATCGACGCCGTGCATCATGCCCACGTGGCCCATGTGCTCCACGCCACCCACTACGAACACGTCGCCGTTGCCGGTCTGGATAGCCTGCACGGCGGTGTGCAGGGCGCTCATGGACGAACCGCACAGACGGCTTACGGTCTGGCCGGCGCTGGTGTGGGGGATCTGGGTCATCAGCGACGCCATGCGTGCGATGTTCCAACCCTGCTCCAGGGTTTGGTTCACGCAGCCCCAGATCACGTCCTCGACTTCCGCCGGGTCGACCTTGGTGTTGCGTTCCAGCAGCTTGCTGATCAGGTGGGCCGACATGTCCTCGGCACGGGTGTTGCGGTGCATGCCACCCTTGGAGCGACCCATCGGGGTGCGACCGAAGTCGACAATGACTGCATCTCTAGGATTCAGGCTCATATTCTTCACTCTCGCTCAATTAGCCGAAAAACTTCTGGCCGTTCTTGGCCATTTCGCGAAGCTTGGCGGTCGGGTGATACAGCGCGCCCAAGTCGGCGTACTTGTCGGCCAGGGCCACGAACTCGGCTACACCGATGCTGTCGATGTAGCGCAGTGCACCACCACGGAAGGGCGGGAAGCCGATGCCGTAGATCAGACCCATGTCGGCCTCGGCAGCGGTCGACACGATGCCATCTTCCAGGCAACGTACGGTTTCCAGGCACAGCGGGATCATCATGAAGTTGATGATGTCTTCGTCAGTCAGCTCGCGCTGCTCCTTGACGATCGACTTCAGCACTTCATAGGCAACCGGATCGGTAACCTTTTTCGGCTTGCCACGCTTGTCGGTTTCGTAGGCGTAGAAGCCCTTGCCGTTCTTCTGGCCCAGACGATTGGCTTCGTACATCACGTCGACGGCCGTCTTGCCTTCCACCGCCATACGGTCCGGGAAGCCTTCGGCCATCACATCGCGGCCGTGGTGGCCGGTGTCGATGCCGACTACGTCGGACAGGTAGGCCGGGCCCATGGGCCAGCCGAACTTCTCCATGATCTTGTCGATGCGTACGAAGTCGACGCCGAACTCCAGCAGCTTGGCGAAGCCACCGAAATACGGGAACAGGACGCGGTTGACCAGGAAGCCGGGGCAGTCGTTGACCACGATCGGGTTCTTGCCCATCTTCTTGGCGAAGGCAACGGTGGTCGCAACGGCCACTTCGCTGGACTTCTCGCCACGGATCACTTCCACCAGCGGCATCATGTGCACCGGGTTGAAGAAGTGCATGCCGACGAAGTTCTCCGGACGCTTCAGGGCTTGGGCCAGGTAGCTGATGGAGATGGTGGAGGTGTTCGAGGCGATGATGGCGTCTTCACGCACATGGCCTTCCACTTCGGCCAGCACGGCGTGTTTGACCTTCGGGTTCTCGACCACAGCCTCGACCACGATATCGACATTGCCGAAGTCGCCATAGGACATGGTCGGACGAATCGCGTTCAGCGCTTCAGCCATCTTCTCAGGCTTCATGCGGCCCTTCTCGACGCGCTTGCCGAGCAGCTTGGACGCTTCCTGCAGCCCCATCTGGATACCCTCTTCGCGGATATCCTTCATCAGGATCGGAGTGCCCTTCGAAGCGGACTGGTAGGCGATGCCGCCACCCATGATGCCAGCGCCGAGAACAGCAGCCAGCTTCACGTCCTTGGCAGCTTCGTCGTACTGCTTGCCCTTCTTCTTCAGTTCCTGGTCATTCAGGAACAGTCCGATCAGGCTGGTGGCGACCGAAGTCTTGGCCAGCTTCACGAAACCGGCTGCCTCGACTTCCAGCGCCTTCTCGCGACCGAAGTTGGCGGCCTTCTGGATGGTCTTGATGGCTTCTACCGGGGCCGGGTAGTTCGGACCGGCCTGGCCGGCAACGAAGCCCTTCGCGGTCTCGAAGGCCATCATCTGTTCGATGGCGTTGAGCTTGAGCTTTTCCAGCTTCGGCTGACGCTTGGCCTTGAAGTCCAGCTCGCCGGCAATGGCGCGCTTAACCAGGTCCAGGGCACCGGCCTGCAGCAGCTCGGGAGCGACCACGGCGTCGACGGCGCCGACTTTCAGGGCGTCTTCGGCGCGGTTCTCCTTACCGGAGGCGATCCACTCGATGGCGTTGTCAGTGCCGATGATGCGTGGCAGGCGCACGGTACCGCCGAAGCCTGGGTAGATGCCCAGCTTGACTTCAGGCAGGCCGATCTTGGCGACGGCGCTCATCACGCGGTAGTCGGCTGCCAGGCACATTTCCAGGCCGCCACCCAGGGCAATGCCGTTGATAGCGACGACGGTGGGAACTTCGAGGTCTTCGAAAGCGCTGAAGATCTTGTTGGCTTCGAGGTTGCCGGCCACCAGCTCTTCGTCAGGCAGCTGGAAGTTATCGACGAATTCAGTGATATCGGCGCCGACGATGAATACGTCCTTGCCGCTGCTGACGATCACGCCCTTGACCGAAGCATCGGCCTTGATGGCTGCGACTGCATCACGCAGTTCGTTCAGGGTGAGACGATTGAACTTGTTGACGGACTCACCCTTGAGGTCGAACTTCAGTTCGACGATACCGCCCTCAAGAGCCTTAACCGTGATGGCTTTACCTTCGTAAATCATCAACTGATCTCCACGGTTTGGGAAACTGGACTGTACGCGTCGGAGCCAGCCGGCGGACTCGCCTCCGGCGCTGCCGGAGCATAGTCCCGATCGGTCCGGCACACCCACCGACGCGATATTCGGGCTGCATCGGAAGCGTCTGACAAGACAAACGCTCGATTCATACGCCCGTTTGATTTGGGTGAGCGGAGATTCAGGGAAAAGTCTGCTCTTGTCAATCTCGCAACGTGACCGACCAGCCACGATAGAAAGGCTCTGCCCCCAGCTTCGCCACCAGGTGGACACGAAATCAGGCGAAGATTCACGCGAATGATCGCGACCTATCACGATCACCGTTGATAGACGGAAAAGTCCCCGGAACGCCGCTGGCAAATTGCCTGCGCCACGGGTACATTCGTGCCACTCGCACCCGTCAGGTTTCGAGCACCATAACAACAACAATCAAGGCCAATGGCCCACGGAGTCGTACTAATGACGAGCCGCCTGCTTGCCATTCTGCTGGGTACCCTGCTTACCCTACCCGCCTTCGCTTCCGCCCAGACCACCCCCGCGGACAGCCTCCTCAAGCTCCATCAGATGCGCCTCGCCGCCCAACGCAGCCTTGGCGACTTCTACATGTACAACGGCATGGAAGGCGACCAGCGCTACGCGCGCCTGATAGACGAGTCGGTGCAGAAAGCGAATGCCCGCTTGAACGAGCTGGGGGAAATGCCCGGAGAAGCCTCGAAGGCCCTGCGAGCGCAGTTGGCGCAGGAATGGCAGAGCTACAACCGTGAACTGACCGGCCTGGTCGCCTCCCTCAAGCAGCAGGGCTATACCGACCTGCAGCCGGTGGCCGACCTGACCGAGCGCAACAAGCGCCTTTTGGATATCTCCAACGAGCTCTACACGAGAATCCAACAAGAAAGCGCCACCCAGGTACCACCCCTGACCCAGCGCAGCCGCGACCAGAGTCTGCTGATGCAGTCCATAGCAGTGGACTACGCCTCACGCAGCGCCTCCATCGGTGGCAGCTTCATTGGTGGCAACGGCGGCAAGGCCATCGACGAACTGGCCGGAGAGTTCGCCAGCCAGCTCGCCAGCCTGGAACAGGCACCGCAGAACACTCCGGAAATCCGCCAGGCGCTGGATGGCATCAGTACCAAGTGGCGCTACATCGAAAAATCGCTGAAGCACTACAACGAGAACAGCGTTCCGTTCCTTATCAACAAGTACTCGGACCGCATCATCGACGGCCTCGAAGACGTCTCCGCCCGCTATTCGGCCACCCAGAGCTGAAGCGCCGGCAATCGGCGCAACGGCAACACCGTTGCGCCCACTCCTCAGGCCAGCGCCTTCAGCGTGTCGGCGATGCGTTGCAGGTCTTCCACCGTGCCATGCTCGCCCCAGTGGAGGGCAACCATCTGCGAACTTGCTTCAACCTTGTAGACATCCTTCGGCAGACCGCCCAGATGTGCCAGCAATGTCGCGTCCTCGCAGGGCTCACGCCACTGGTTCAGCCACGTGCCGGGCTCGCTCTGCCAATAGCACCAGGCCTCGCGACCACGCAGACGCGGCCGGTGGTACTGGGCGCAGGAATGCGGCGGCTCCTGGACCAGCCAGTGAGGCCAGTCCTGGCGCGACAGCTGCATGGCCAACCCCATGCGCCGCGCCTGCAGGCGCAGCTCCATGCGCCCCCGCTGCCCCTTCGACGGAACCAGCCAGACCAAGGGGCTGACCACCGCCAGGAGGAGCAATAGGACGATCCAGAAGGTCATATCGGTTATCCCCGCGCAAAAGCCTGTGTTAAACGTTCCGGCCAGCCATACTTGTGATCATGCGCAACCTTGAGGAGGAGTCACCCATGACCTACCAGCACATTCTGGTCGCTGTCGACCTGACCGATGAATGCCATCCGGTGGTGCGTCGTGCCCAGGCGCTGGCCCAGGCCAGCCATGCCAAGCTGTCGCTGGTGCACATAGTCGAGCCCATGGCCATGGCCTTCGGCGGTGACGTACCCATGGACCTTTCCATGCTCCAGCAGCAGCAGTTCGAGCAGGCCCGCGAACGGCTACAGACCTTCGCCGGCATCTACTCCGAGCTGACCGCTGACCAGCGCCACCTGGCGTACGGCCAGCCACGGCAGGAAATCCACCGCCTCGCGGAGGAACAGGGCTGCGACCTTATCGTCGTTGGCAGCCACGGTCGTCACGGTCTCGCCCTGCTGCTCGGCTCCACCGCCAATGACGTCCTCCATGGCGCCCCCTGCGACGTGCTGGCGGTGCGCCTGAAGAACCCTGAATAGATTGACAATCTGACGGGCGCGGGCTTCAGTCGAAGCCTTCGCCCGCGCTCATCACCAGTGGCCGGATTTTCTGCAACTGAGTCTCCAGCGAGTAAGTCATGCTGGAAGCCATGGAAAAGAAAGTCAGGAACGCCTTGAGGTTCGAGTCACCCTCGCAGGTATCGTGGATACGCTGCCAGAACGCCTGATTCACCAATTGCAGCTGCTGGAACAGCCGTACAAGCCCCTTTAGCTCCCAGTCCGCATGGCGTCCTTCGCGGAGATTGAAATACTGCCGCGCGAGGTAGAGCGAGACGGCCCGCAGAATGAACTCCTGGTTGCTGGCGAACGGCAAGTGTTGCTGCGCCATGGGCCGGAGCTTGCCCAGCACCGGACAGGCGCTGGTGGCCATGATCACGCCCAACAGGGCACGCAACCCCTCCTCCAGCCCCACCAGCTTGGTGTACTCGCGCTCCGGGGTACGCACCCAGACCTGTACCTTCTTGAAGGCTGGCAGGCCTTGGAAATCCTCGATCACCCGGTGCAAATCCACCGCCGCCGGGCAATGACTGTAGGCATTCCGGCTTAGCGGGCAGTTGCTGCACTGCTGATGCTCCAGTCGCGTCCACTTCGGCGCGACTTCTGCTCGCGCCGGGTCATACGCACGGTCCAGCTCGATGCGATAGCTGAACTCATGCAGGTCATCCAGGCTGATGCGGTATTCGATGGCCATGGGCTCTCCGGCTCACTTCCTCAACTGTCTTCCAGCTCCGCCCAACGCTCGATCAGACGGTCCAGCTCCTTCTGCAAGTCATCCAGGCGCTCCAGCACCATGCGGGTCTGTTCCGCTGGGCGCTGATAAAAGGCCGGATCGGAGACTTCCGCCTGCACCCTCACCTGCTCCGCTTCCAGGGCCTCGATCTGCCCGGGAATGGCCTCCAGCTCACGCTGCAACTTGTAGCTCAGCTTCTTCTTGGGTACCTCAACGGCAACAGGAGCAGGCTCGGCAGCCCTGGGCGCTTCGGCCTTGGCCTCCCGCGCGTCCCCCACGCCTAGCAGACGCGGCGAGCCGCCCTGGCGCAGCCAGTCCTGGTAGCCACCGACGTACTCGCGAACGCGGCCTTGCCCCTCGAACACCAGCGTGCTGGTGACCACGTTATCAAGGAAGGCCCGATCGTGGCTGACCATCAGCACGGTGCCGGGGAAATTCAGCAGCACCTCTTCGAGCAGCTCCAGGGTTTCCACATCCAGGTCGTTGGTCGGTTCGTCCAGCACCAGCAGGTTCGCCGGCTTGCTGAACAACTTGGCCAGCAACAGTCGTGCCCGCTCGCCGCCAGACAACGCCTTTACCGGCGTGCGGGCGCGTTGCGGGCTGAACAGGAAGTCACCCAGGTAGCTCAGTACATGGCGGTTCTGGCCGTCGATGCTGATGAAATCGCGACCTTCAGAAAGGTTATCGATTACGGTCTTTTCCAGATCCAGCTGGTGACGCAGCTGGTCGAAATACGCCACTTCCAGGCGAGTGCCGACCTCAATGCTGCCACCGGTGGGCTGGAGGTCGCCCAGCAGCAGCTTGAGCAGGGTGGTCTTGCCGGTACCGTTGGCACCCAGCAGACCGATACGATCGGAGCGCTGCAGCACCAGGTTGAAATCGCGGATCAGCGGCTCCCCGCCTGCATGGGCGAAGCTGACGTTTTCCGCCACCATCACCTGCTTGCCGGACTTTTCCGCTGCCTCCAACTGGAACGTAGCCTTGCCCTGACGCTCACGGCGCTCGGAACGCTCATTGCGCATCGCCTTGAGCGCACGCACCCGGCCTTCGTTACGGGTACGACGGGCCTTGATGCCCTGGCGAATCCAGACTTCTTCCTGAGCCAGGCGTTTGTCGAACAGGGCGTTGGCCACTTCTTCCGCTGCCAGCTGCTGCTCCTTGTGCACCAGGAAGCTGGCGTAGTCACCGTTCCAGTCGATCAGATGACCACGGTCCAGCTCGAGGATACGAGTGGCCAGGTTCTGCAGGAAGGAACGGTCGTGGGTAATGAACAACACGGCGCCGTTGAAGCCCAGCAGGGCCTCTTCCAGCCAGGCGATGGCGCCGATATCCAAATGGTTGGTGGGCTCATCGAGCAGCAGCAGGTCCGGCTCGGCCACCAATGCCTGAGCCAGCAGCACGCGACGGCGCCAGCCACCGGAGAGCTCCGCCAGGGTCTTGTCAGCAGGTAGTTGCAGGCGACTCAGGGTGCTGTCCACCAACTGCTGCAGTCGCCAACCGTCGCGAGCCTCCAGGTCCTGCTGAACCCGGGACAGGCGCGTCAGGTCATTCTCGTCGTTGATATGCAGGCTCAGGTGGTGGTACTCGGCGAGCAGCTTGCCGACCTCTGCCAGGCCTTCGGCCACCACATCGAATACAGTGCGATCATCGGCGAGCGGCAGCTCCTGCGGTAGCTCACCGATTTTCAGCGCCGGTGCACGCCAGATTTCGCCATCATCAGCAAATTGATCACCCTTCACCAATCGCAGCAGGCTGGACTTGCCGGTGCCGTTGCGGCCAATGATGCACACCCGCTCACCACGGGCGATCTGCCAGGACACCTTATCCAACAGCGGCATGGCGCCGTAGGCGAGGGATACATCGGTGAACTTGAGCAGTGTCATGGGGGGCCTCCTGGATCAGGGCGCGCATTCTACCCGACTTGCGGTACCGTCTCTCAGGCATTTTTTACCGCCGGTTTCTCCTGCTGGCGCAATGCTTTAACCGCCCCTGCCTAACGGCTAAGCTAGGCGTTATTCGATGCCCCGAAACGGGCATTCATAACGATCTATCTGCCCCGGAAGTGTCATGCGCGGTCGTCTGTTCAACCTGTTTTCCTGCTTGCTCCTTTCCACGGTAGGCCTGCACGCCACTCAGGCCTCCTCGGCCCCCCTCGCCCAGCAGCGCTTGATGTACGACGAGGCCAAGCGAGCCCTGGCCAAGGGTGATTCGGGCCCCTATCAGCGCTACGCCAACGCCCTGAGCGACTACCCGCTGGAGCCCTACCTGGCTTATGACGAGCTGACCGCCCGTCTGAAATGGGCAAGCAACGAGGAGATCGAGAAGTTCCTCGCCGAGCACGGTGACCTGCCGCAGGCCGGCTGGATGAAATTGCGCTGGCTGCGCTGGCTGGCCGAACGCGGCGAATGGCAGACCTTCGTCAACTACTACGACCCCAAGCTCAACTTCACCGAACTGGACTGCCTGTTCGGCCAGTACCAGCTCAAACACGGCATGAAGAAGGAAGGCTATGCCACTGCCGAAAAGCTCTGGCTGGTGGGCAAGTCCCAACCCGAGGCCTGCGACGTGCTCTTCGGTATGTGGCAAGCCGAAGGGCAGTTGAGCGAGGAACTGCGCTGGAAGCGCGCCAAGCTGGCTGCTGAAGCGCGCAACTATGGCCTGGCCAATCACTTGGTAAAGGCCATGCCGCGCCTTGGCGCCCAGGGCAAACTCATGGTGGAAGTGGCGCAGAAGCCGCAGTTGCTGAGCCAGACCGCCCGCTTCACGCCGGCTGACCGACACACGGCGGATGCCGCCGGCCTTGGCCTGCGCCGCCTGGCTCGCCAGGACCCGGAAAAGGCCCTGAGCCTGCTGGAGGTCTATGCCGCGCGCCTGCCCTTCTCCAAGGAAGAGAAGGTGGCCATCGCTCGCGAAATCGGCCTGACTCTGGCCAAGCGTTTCGACTCCCGCGCCCTCAAGATCATGACCCAGTACGACCCGGAGCTGCGTGACAACACGGTCAGCGAATGGCGCGCGCGTCTGTTGCTGCGCCTGGGCCGCTGGGACGACGCCTACCAGTTGACCCGTCAGATGCCCGAAGACCTGGCCAAGACCAACCGCTGGCGCTACTGGCAGGCGCGCAGCCTGCAGCTGGCCCAGCCACAGAGCCAGCAACCGATCCCGCTCTATCAGCCGGTCGCTCGCGAGCGCGACTTCTACGGCTTCATGGCCGCCGACCACATCAAGGCACCTTACCAACTGAACAACAAGCCGCTGGCCCTCGATCCCAAGGTGATGCAGAAAGTTCGCAACACCGCTGGCATCCGCCGTGCGCTGGAGTTCCATGATCGCGGCGAGATCGTCAACGGTCGGCGCGAGTGGTATCACGTCAGCCGCCTGTTCGACCGCGACGAACTGGTGGCCCAGGCCAAGATCGCCTACGACATGCAATGGTACTTCCCGGCCATTCGCACCATCAGCCAGGCCCAATACTGGGACGACCTGGATATCCGCTTCCCCATGGCTCACCGCTCGGCGCTGACCCAGCAGGCAAAGGTTCGCGGCCTGCACTCCAGCTGGGTGTTCGCCATCACTCGCCAGGAAAGCGCCTTCATGGCCGATGCCCGCTCCGGTGTTGGCGCCATGGGTCTGATGCAACTGATGCCGGCTACCGCCAAGGAAACCGCGCGCAAGTTCGGCATTCCGCTGGCTTCGCCGAAACAGGCATTCAACCCCGACGTCAACATCCAGCTCGGCGCCGCCTACCTGAGCCAGGTGCACGGCCAGTTCAACGGCAACCGCGTACTGGCCTCAGCGGCTTACAACGCCGGACCCGGCCGCGTGCGCCAGTGGCTGAAAGGGGCCGACCACCTGGCCTACGATGTCTGGGTCGAGACAATTCCCTTCGACGAAACCCGCCAATACGTGCAGAACGTGCTGTCCTACTCGGTGATCTACGGGCACAAACTGAACGCCCCGCAGCCCTTGGTGGATTGGCACGAGCGCTACTTCGACGATCAGTGATGCATGAGAAAGGGCGCAAATCAGCGCCCTTCTTCATTGACGGGGTTCGAACTACTCCAGAACCTCGACTTCCATCCCCACATCCAGCACGCCGGCGCTGCGATTGATCAGGTTCTGCCCGAAGTACACTTCACCATCGCGTTCGCGGTAGGTCTTGAGGGTAGTGAGCGGCTCACGGTCGGCGCTGCGTTCGCCGGTGACCGGGTTGATCGTGGTCAGGATGCAGCGGCTGCACCCTTTGGCCACACTGAATTCGATATCGCCAATGCGAATGCGCTTCCAGCCGTCCTCGGCGTAGGCTGCACTGCCCTCCACCACCAGGTTCGGGCGGAAGCGCAGCATTTCCAGCGGCCGCCCAACCCGCTCACTGAGGTCATCCAGCGAGGCCTGACCAATCAGCAGCAGCGGAAAGCCATCGGCGAAGCCTACTTTCTCCTCGGGCAGCAGACTGCCGGGAATATCCCGTGCGCGGTGGTCCGGCACGTGCACCAGGCGGCACGCCTTGCCGAGGAAGTCACTCAGCCATTGCGCCGCCTCGTCGCCTGCATCCGGCACATGCATAGGGGCACCCCAGACGAAGGTCCCACGCAGGTTCGCATCGGGTTCGGGCAGCGCGACATCCAGGGCTGGCAGCCCCTCGGCACTCAGGGTCAGACCACCGACATCGTTCCAGCGCGCCGAAAGCTGGGACATCCTGGAAAAGGCGCGCTGGGTCAGGAATCGGCCATTTTCGGCATCCACCAGCATCCAGCGGCGATCGCCCGCCAGGCCCAGGGCATCAACCCGAGCCTGCTGAAGGGGTTCGCCAATGGCGGATTTCATGGGAAAACGATAGAGGGCGGAGAGACGCAGCATGGCCAGCTTCCTGATCGGCGTTCGAGCGAGCCCCCCTTATACTCAGCCGCCCCGGCTCAGCTCAAGCTCATTGATCCCGATTGAGGCGATCCATCACCACATCCACCAGTTTGTCGGGCTGGAATTTGGAGAGGAAGTTGTCGCAACCGACCTTTTTCACCATGGCGTCGTTGAAGCTGCCTGACAGCGAGGTGTGCATCACCACATAGAGGTCGCGCAGGCGTGGATCGTTGCGTATTTCCGTGGTCAGACGGTAACCGTCCATCTCCGGCATTTCCGCATCCGTGAAGATCATAAGCAGTTTCTCGGTCATGTCTTCGCCGCTATCGGCCCAGGCTTTGAGCATCTTCAGGGCCTTCAGGCCATCACTGGCCATATGCGTGCGCATTCCGAGCTGCGACAGGGTTTCCCGCAACTGGGTCAAGGCGACATTGGAGTCATCCACCAAAAGAACCTCGCGCCCTACCGCCATCTGCAGCAGCGGGTTCTCCAGGCGATCCGCGGAAACACGGGTGCTCATGGGCACGATCTCGGACAGCACCTTCTCGACGTCAATGACTTCGACGATCTGCTCATCCACCTTGGTGATGGCCGTCAAATAGTGCTGGCGACCGGCGCCGCCTGGCGGCGGCATGATGGATTCCCAATTGAGATTGAGGATGCGGTCCACGCCCCCTACCAGGAAGGCCTGCACCGAACGGTTGTACTCGGTGACGATGATGGTGCTGCGCTCATCCGGCACCAGCGGACGCATGCCGATGGCCTGGGACAGATCGATCACCGGCAGCGTCTGACCGCGCAAGTTGACCACACCGCACACCACCGGATGCCGCTGGGGGATCAGGGTCATCTTCGGCAGCTGCAGCACTTCCTGCACTTTGAACACGTTGATGGCGAAGAGCTGGCGGCCGCTGAGGCGGAACATCAGGATTTCCAGCCGGTTTTCACCCACCAGTTGGGTGCGTTGATCGACGGTGTCGAGAATGCCGGCCATGGAACTTCCTCTGCTTCAATGCGGTGGTGGGCATGAGTGCCTTGGCAGTATTTCGGCAGGAGGCCAGAAACCTGAATACATGGCACTGAGCCATCATGCCGCAGGCAAACCCATGACGCCAGCACACCGACGCTCAAGTCGGCAGCAACAGCGGAGAATGCTCCGGCAGATGCACTCGCAGCACACTGGCACGCGCGGCGATGCGCAGGCGCACCGTTTCCAGCGGCTCGCCATCGAGATTCAGGTCCAGTCCCTCCACCGCCTCAACGTCTACCCAAGGCAAGCGCGCGCTGACTGACACCGACTCCAGCCCGAGGATGCCGCCAGAGAGCAACGTGGCCAGGGTTCCCACCACATCCTGCGGCGCCGGAATGATGCAGAGGTCCAGCAGGCCATCATTCACCACCGCCTGCGGACACAATGGATGACCGCCGCCCGCTTGGCGCCCATTGCCGATGCCGAGCGCAAGGAACTCCCCCTCCCAGGCGAAGTCCGGCCCACGGAAGCGCCCGAAAGCCGAGTGCACCTCTGAAAAGTGCGTCAGCCCCGTGAGAAAATAAGCGGCCCCACCCAGCACCTTCTTAAGGTCTTCCGAGGTGCTAGCCGTGATCTTCGAGCCGAAACCGCCGGTAGCCATATTGAGGAACAGGTGGCCATCGGCGTCGCCCAGATCGATCGCGCGCGGTGCCACGTCGAGCAACGCCAATGCTTCCTGCGGGTCCAGGGGCACGCCGGCCGCACGGGCGAAGTCGTTGGCCGTCCCCAACGGCAACAGCACCAGGCTGGCGTCGGCCTTTGCCAGGGTCATAGCTTCGGCCACCTCGCGCAGGGTGCCGTCGCCGCCCCCGGCAATGAGCGTGCGATACCCTCTCGCCAGGGCCTCGTCCACCAGGCGCCGAGCATCGCCGCCTTCCCAGGTGACCCGCACAACCAGCTCCCACCCCGCTTTACGGCGCGCCTGGACGGCCGCCCGCACCTCATCGTTGGCCGCCTGCTTGCCATGCAGGATCAGCAAGGCCTTGCGCTCATCCATGCTCACCTCCGTCGTTCGGGAATGGCCGGAGTATAGGACCGCAAGCCCCCACCGAAGGCGTCATCGGCAGTCTACTGGACGGACAAACAATCAACTTTATAGATATGAAAAGCGCATAATTTGCGCTTTTATAGCGTTATATGATGATTGATCATGCCGCCCATTCCTCCCGGAGAACCCCCTCCGCGAGCAGACAGGAGACTCGAACATGATCGAAGTACGCCCCTTCGCCGAACTGGGTGGTGCTCACCACGGCTGGCTCAATGCTCGACATCACTTTTCCTTCGCCAGCTACTACGACAGCCAGCGAATGAACTGGGGCCAGCTGCGCGTTTGGAACGACGATGAAATCGCCCCCCACTCCGGCTTCCCGCCGCACCCGCACCAGGATATGGAGATCATCACCTACGTCCGCGAAGGTGCCATTACCCACCAGGACAACCTGGGCAACAAAGGCCGTACCGAGGCCGGCGACGTGCAGGTGATGAGTGCGGGCACCGGTATCGCCCACAGCGAGTACAACCTGGAAGACGAAACCACCAAAATCTTCCAGATCTGGATCATGCCAACCGAATACGGCGCCGCCCCCTCCTGGGGTGCCCGTCCGTTCCCGAAGGGCGAGCGTGCCGGCAGCTTCGTGACCCTGGCCAGCGGTATCGATGAAGGTGGCGACGCGCTGCATATCCGCGCCAATGCCCGGCTTGCAGCCGCCACACTCAAGACTGGACAGAGCGCCGAGTACCGTCTGGAGAAAGGCCGCCAGGCCTATCTGGTGGCCGCCAAGGGTCGCTACGAGGTGAACGGCGTCGCCGCCGAAGCCCGCGACGGCGTGGCGGTACGCGATGTGGAGGTGCTCAGCTTCACCGCCAGCGAGGACAGCGAAATCGTCCTCGTGGATGTGGCCTGACGCGGGCTCATGCAGGAGCGAGCTGGCTCGCGAAGACGCACCAAGCGGCGCCTTTCGCGAGCAAGCCCGCTCCTATGCCGGATAACCGGTGATATCCCGGATCTTCCGGTACAGCGGCCTCAACTGCTTGTACATTCCCTGGTAAACCTCCCGATACAACCGCTCGTAGGTGCGCTGCGCCTGCGGATCGGGCTGGAAAACCTGCCCCACCCGCGTCATGGCGCGGATCGCCGTAGTGAAGTCTGGATGCAGGCCCAGACCCACCGCGCAATCGATGGCCGCTCCCAGGCCGGAGGTTTCGTAGACATGGGGCCGCTCCGCCGGCAGACCGAAGATATCAGCGGTCAGTTGCATGGCCGCATCGCTCTGTGAGCCACCGCCCGACACCCGCAAACGCGTGATCCCCGTACCAGAACGCCTCTCGATCTGTTCCTTGCCCTGGCGCAGGGCATAGGCCAGCCCTTCGAGGATGGCGCGATAGATATGCGCGCGGGTGTGTACATCGCCGAAACCGATGATCGAACCCTTGGCTTCCAGACCCGGCTCACGGATGCCGGGGGACCAGTAGGGCTGCAGCATCAGTCCCATGGAGCCGGGTGGCACGCTGTTGACCAACTCGTCGAACAGCACCTCGGGCTCCACGCCCAGCTCCTTGGCCCGCTGCATCTCGCGCAGGCCGAACTCCTGCTTGAACCAGCTGACCATCCAAAAGCCGCGATAAATCATCACTTCGGTGTTGAAGTGATCGGGAATGGCCGCCGGATACGGCGGTATCAGCGGAATGGTTTCCAGGTACTTGCGCCGCGTCGTATTGATGGTGGCGGTGGTGCCATAGGACAGGCAGGCGACGCTCGGCTCCACCCCGCCGGCACCGATTACTTCGCAGGCCTTGTCGGCCCCCGCGGCAATCAGCGGTAGCCCTTCCGGAATGCCGGTGTGGCGACTGGCATCGGCCGTGATGCTCCCCAGACGCTGTCCCGGCTTGAACAGCTCGGGCAACTGTTCGCGACGCACCGGCATCGACTGCCATTTCCAATCCCGTGGCGCGGCCCACTGCAGGCGCTTGTAGTCGAATGGCAGATAGGCCACCTGGCAGGCCACCGAATCGACGAAGCGCCCGCACAGCCGATGGCTGAGAAAACCTGAAAGCAGCAGGACCTTGTGGGTTCTTGCCCAGACCTCAGGCTGGTTCTGCGCTACCCAGTTGGCTTCGGCCTGGGCGCGGAAATAGTCCACCGTGCCCTCCAGGCCAATGGCCTTGAACAGCCAGCCCCAGGGCCCCTTGATGCGCCCCTGCACCTCTGCCTGGCGTTGATCCAGCCAGAGAATGGCCGGGCGCAGCGGTCGACCCTGTTCGTCGACGTTGATGACTGTGCCGCGCTGGGTGGTCAGCGAGACACCACGGATCAGGCTGCGGTCGATGTCCACCGATTCCCACAGCAGCCGGCAAGCTTCGCCCAGGCTGCTCCAGTAGTACTCCGGGTCCTGCTCGGCCCAGCCGGGCTGGCTGGAGTAATAGGCCTCGAGCGGCACCTTGCCCTTGCCCACCAGGTTGCCTTCCAGGTCGAACAACAGGGCCCGTATGCTCTGGGTGCCGTTGTCGATGGCCAGCAGATAACTCTTCTCGCTCACGATGCGTCCTTGTTCTTGTTATTCAGGCAGGCTGTAGCAGCGCCGCCAGAGGGCCAGGTAATCGGCCTCCTCCCGCACCCAGCGAGCATCGTCCCAGCCCAACAGCGGCTGGCACAGCGCGCGTACTCGCGGCAGCTCGGCACGAGCTCCCTCCGCCAGCAGCAGGCCGAGGCGGGTCCGGCGCAGCAGCAGATCATCCAGGTGCAGCACCAGTTCACCCTCAGCCGCCCAGGCCAGCTCGGCCCATAGGGTATCGGTGGCGCCGACGCGTTCATTACCCAGCAGCTCGACCCAACGCACCAGCTCCGCTAAGCCGCGCCCATGGCGGCCCACCAGGCGCAGACGCTGGGCGGGCGACAGGGCGGGGACTAGAGGTTCCGCACAGCGCCGGAATACCGGGCCATCTCCCTCCTCCAGGGCGCGACCGACAAAGCCTGCGCAGGTACGCAGCACCTCCAGCGCCAGAAGGCGAAAAGTGGTCAGCTTGCCGCCGGCCAGGGTCACACAGCCGGGCTCGATCCAGAGGACATGCTCACGCTTCTCATCCGAAGGTTTCAGCCGCGCCTCACCATCGCTCACCACCGGCCGCACGCCCGCCCAGGTGGACAGTACATCGCGCCGGCCAATCCCGGATGCAGGGAACTGCAGCGCACAAGCCTGCAGCAGATAGTCCACTTCCGTTTCACTGATGCGCGCATCCTGGTCCAACCCATCCCCATGGTCGAGGTCAGTGGTACCGATCACTGTCGCCCCCTCCCAGGGGAAGACGAACACCGGGCGCCCATCCGCCGGATGCATGAAACTGATCGCGTGGGCCAGAGGCAAACGCCAACCCGGTAGCAGCAGATGGCTGCCCCGCAGGGGGCGGATATGCTCCGTACCCTGGGTGTCACGCAGGCGATCCGCCCAGGCACCGGTCGCCTGGGCGACGGCGCGAGTGCGGAACGTAAAGCGTTGACCACTCTCCAGGTCCTCGGCCTCAAGGCCAGTCACCCGGCCCTGTTCCCGCTGCAATGTCACGACGCGCACACCATTCAACGCCTCGCCGCCATCATTGCGGGCTTCGCCCAGCACCCGCATCACCAAACGGGCATCGTCCGTCACGGCATCGAAGAATCGGGTGCCGCCTTGCAGGCCGCCTTCACTCAGGCCTGGCACCAGGTAGCGCAACTGCTGCAGCGGGTAGTAGAGGTGGTTGCGTCGTCCTGCCAGGGCGTCATAAACCGCCAGCAGACCGCCGAACACCTTCGGCCCCGGGAAACCGCCCCGATGAGGCATGACGAAGCTCAGCGGCTCCACCAGCCCCGGCGCCTCGGCCAACAGGCGCTGGCGTTCACGCACGGAGGCACGGGTCAGGCCGAACTGCCCCTTGGCGATGTAGCGCAGACCGCCATGGACCATTTTCGACGAGCGACTGGACGTGCCCCAGGCGAAGTCGCGCTGCTCCAGCAACAAGCATTTCCAGCCTCGGCGCGCCGCCTCCCGCAGGATGCCCGCGCCGCAGATACCGCCGCCGACCACGATCAGGTCCCAGTCGCGGCTGGCCAGTTCCGGCAACGCAGCCGTGCGCCACTCGGCGTTCCAGACGCCCATGCTCAATCCTCAAGCAGCACACCCGGGGCGAGACGGCCCTCGGGGTCGAAATGCACAGCCAAGGTACGCAGGGCAGCCATGCCCAGCGGGCCCTTCTCTACCGGCAGCCAGGGTGCGTGGTCGCGACCGACGCCATGCTGGTGGCTGATGGTGCCGCGATTCTGCGCAATCACATCACTGGCCGCGTGCTTCAGCTTGCTCCAGCGTGCCAAGGCTTCGGCGTAGCTGCCCCCGGGACGGTAGACGTAGGTGGTGTAGATGCTCGAACCCTCGCCGTACACGTGGGACAGGTGAGTGAACACATGCACCCGCTCACCCTTGTCGCTCAAACCGTTGCGCAAGCTGTTCTCGATCTTGCCGAGCAGGCTGTCGACATTGACCCAGTCGGTCGCGGTTTCCAGCGTGTCCACCACATAGCCGGCGCTCCAGAGGGCGTGGCGCAAGTACGGGAAACGGAAGCGGTTGTGCTCCCATTTCTTGCCCAGCAAGGTGCCGGTAAACACGCCACCGAAGCCCTTCAGCAGTCTCTTTGCCTGCTTCAGCGACGCGGCGTTCTGCACGCGATTGCCGGTCACGCCGAAGGTCAGCATGCACTTGCCCGCCCCGGCGCCGCGCAGGGCCAGGTACTTTTCCAGCAGGGCAATCTGCCCCGGATGCCCGGCCAGGGCCAGTTGCGTCTCGGTCTCGATGGCATTGGACAGGCGCAACATGGACAGCGGCACCCGCGCCTGGGCCAGGCTGCGAATCCCCTTGAGCGCCTGGCTCCAACTGGGCAGGAAGACCGCGTAGAAGGACTCCCGCTCGGCCAATCGGGTCACCCGCACGCGCACTTCGGAAATCACCCCGAAGCGTCCTTCCGAGCCAAGCACCAGCTCGCGCAGGTCCGGCCCCGCAGCCGACGCCGGGAAGGTCGGCATCTCCATGGGACCGGCAAAGGTTTCCAGGGTGCCGCCGGCAAAGAGCTGCTCGATGCGCCCATAGCGCAGGGACTGCTGGCCACTGGAGCGACTGGCGACCCAGCCGCCAAGGGTGGACAGCTCCCACGACTGCGGGAAATGGCCGAGGGTATAGCCACGAGCACGAAGCTGGCTCTCCACCTGCGGGCCACTGGCACCGGGGCCGAAGGTGGCGATCTGGCTTTCCTCGTCCAGCTCCAGCAGGCGGCTCATGCGCTCCAGGGAAAGCGTAAGCACCGGCCGAGCACTGGCCTGGGGATTGATGTGGCCGGCTACCGAAGTGCCACCGCCATAAGGAATCACCACCAAGTCGCGCTCGACGCTCAGGGCCAGCAACTGGCGGATCTGCTCCGGAGTCTCTGGAAAAGCCACGCCATCGGGAAACTGACCGAAGTCGCCTTCGCGCATGGCCAGCCAGTCCGGCAGGCTCTGGCCACGGGCGTGACGGACGCGTGTTTCGGCATCCAGGCTGATCAGCGGGTGGGCGTCCAGGCGGGAGGCCGGCACGCGGGCCAATACCTGCTCCAGACTGGCATCAGGCAGGGGCTGACCTTCACCGATGCGCTCGGCCAGGAAAGCCGCTCCATTGGCGGGCAGTTCCACCACCGTCGCCTCATCGCCCCAGCCGTTCCAGCGTCGCATGCCATTCTCCTTGTTCGGGTTGTTTCGGAGGATTTCGATGGCTGCCTATACTAGCCAGCCGCCCAAAGACGTCACTGTCGAATCGGGACAGTGGCCATCGCCAATCAGGACATAACAAGAAAACGCATGCACGCCCTCGGCTATACCTCGGTTCCCGCCCTTCTCAAGTACCTGCGCCATGCGGAACAGCTTGGCCTGGATCAGGCTTCCACGCTCGCCGCGGCGGGCATTCGTCCGGAGGACCTCGCGGACAACGGCCGGCGCCTGCCCAGTGAAATCCACGAGCGGCTGCTGGGCTACTTGATTCGCGAATCCGGCGACGCCCTCTTCGGCCTGCATTCGGCGCGTTACGTGCAGCCCGGCTCCTGGAGCGTGCTGGGCTACATCACCATGAACTGCGCCACCCTGGGCGAAGCCATGAGCCGCATTGCGCCCTACGAGAAGCTGGTGGGGGACATGGGCGTGAGCCGCATGGAGGCCGAAGGCGAGCTGGTGCGAATGATCTGGACCTGCCGCCACCAGGACCCGGCGATCCGTCGCCACATGGTGGAAAACGTACTCGCCTCCTGGCTGCTTTATGCCCGCTGGATCGCCGATATGCAGCGCTCACCGAAGGAGGTCTGGTTTGAACACGTCCAGCCAGAAGCGACTCGAGTCGAAGACTACGAAGAGGTCTTCGGTTGCCCGGTACGCTTCGAGCAGCCCTGCAACGCCCTGCTGGTTCCCTTCGAATACCTGGCAGTGCCATTGCGCCAGGCGGATGCCAACCTGCTGCGCACCCTGGAGGAGCACGCCCTGGCACTGATGGCGGGGCTGGATAACGACGAGCCGCTGCCGCAACGGGTGAAGAACGCCTTGCGCCTACTGCTCAAGGACGGTCTGCCACGCAAGGAACGCGTGGCGGAGAAGTTCCACATGACGGTGCGCACCCTGCAGCGCCACCTGCAGCAAGCCGGCACCAGCTACCAACAAATACTCGATGAACTGCGCCGCGACCTGGCCGAGCACTACCTGCTGCGCAGCGACCTGCCGATCCAGGACATCGCCTGCTACCTGGGCTTCACCGAATCGCGATCCTTCCACCGCAGCTTCAAAGCCTGGACGGGGCAGACGCCGGGGGAGTACCGCGAGGCGAAACGTCAGGGCTGAAGGCAGAAACCCTGCAGGGACGAATTCATTCGCCCTGGGACGCGAAGCGGCCCCAAACAACTGAAGGTCAGACCTTCGGCCTGCTTGGCGAATGAATTGGCTATGTCTGCGTTAGCTGTTGCGAGAGATTTACCATCCAGCCAAGAGCCTTGTAGGAGCTGGCTTTCCAGCGCCATTCGCAGGCAAGCCAGCCTACGGGCCATGCAGCTGACTGCAACACGTAACCTGTACCGAGGCCCGGTTGTCAGGCCTGCAACTCGCTCAGTGGAATGAACCGCAAGGTATCACCCTCGGCCAAGGTGGTGCCTTCCAGCACCTCCACCAGCCCCTCAGCCCAGGCCGCGCTGCGCAGCACGCCGGAACTCTGGTTCGGGTAGATCACCGCGCGGCCGTTCTCCAGCCGTGCACGCAGGTACTCGCGACGGTTGCCGGGCTTCTTCCAGGTAAAACCGGCCGGCACAACGAAGCCCAGCGGCTCAACTTCTTCCACGCCAAGGCGGCGCAACAGGTAGGGCCGCGCCAACAGGCCGAAGGTCACCAAGGTGGAAGCCGGATTGCCTGGCAGGCCAATCACCGGCACACCGCGGAAGTGCCCGAAGGTCAGCGGCTTGCCCGGTTTGATCGCCAGCTTCCACAGCGAAAGCTCGCCCTCTTCACGCAGCGCCGCGCCGAGGAAATCAGCCTCGCCCACGGAAACGCCGCCGGTGGAGAGAATCAGGTCCACCTGGCCCAGGTCCGCCAGCGCCTTTCGGGTGAGCTGAAGGTCGTCGGCCAGGATGCCGGCATCCACCACCGCGCATCCCAAGCGCCTCAGCCAGGCAATCAGCAGACTGCGGTTGCTGTTGTAGATCTGCCCTGGCCCCAGGGGCTGGCCGGGCGGTACCAGTTCGTCACCCGTGGATATCACAGCAACGACAGGACGACGGCGCACCACCAGCTCGGCGGCGCCCAGGGAAGCACACAGGCCCATCTCGATCGGCCCCAGACGGGTACCGGCGGGTAGCACGGTTTCGCCGGTGCGGGTTTCCTGGCCACGGGGGCGGACGTTCTGTCCAGCTTTCAGCGGCTCAAGGAAACGCACCCGGCCATCGGCCAGGACTTCGGCGTTCTCTTGCATCTCCACCAGGTCCGCACCCGCAGGCAACGGCGCACCGGTGAAGATTCGCGCGCAAGTGCCCGGTTGCAGCGGTCCGGGCGCACTGCCAGCGAGAATTCGCTGACTCACCACCAGCGGCTCACTCTGCCAGTCGGCCAGGCGCAGGGCATAACCGTCCATGGCGCTGTTGTCCCACGGCGGCAGGTCGAGGCCCGCCACGAGTGGAAAAGCCAGCACCCGGCCATCGGCCTCGGCCAATGCAACGGTTTCACGCGCGTCGATCGGCGCAGCCGCAGCCAAGTCGAGCAGGCGCGCCAGGGCGTCCTCGACAGGCATCAGGCCGGGATGATCGCAACCGCTCATCCGCGGCTCTCGCAGGCGTTGGCCTGGGTCAGGTGCGGTACGAAATTGCAGGGGCGATGGCGGTTGTCCAACTGCTCGGCAAGGATGCCGTCCCAGGCAGTGCGGCAGGCATTGGTGGAACCTGGCAGGCAGCACACAAGGGTGCCGTTGGCCAGGCCGGCCAGTGCGCGGGACTGCATGGTGGAGGTGCCGATGTCCGCCACGGAAATTTGCCGGAAGTACTCGCCGAAGCCGTCTACCTGCTTGTCCAGCAGGCAGGCCACCGCCTCGGGGGTACTGTCGCGGCCGGTAAAGCCGGTACCGCCAGTGATCAACACCACCTGCACAGCGTCGTCGGCGATCCAGGTGGCAACCTGGGCGCGGATCTTGTACAGATCATCTTTCAGCAACACCCGCGCGGCCAGGTTATGACCGGCGACGGTGAGGCGATCGACGAAGAGCTGACCGGAGGTATCGGTCTCCAGGCTGCGGGTATCACTGACAGTAAGAACGGCAATGTTGAGCGGCACGAATACCGCCTCGGCCTTGTGACTCATGACAGGCTTCCAGTTGTAGGAGTGAATGCCCGGTGTTATATCACAGCGCCGCCAGAGAGACCGCGCCATGTCCGACAAGCCTTTACCACTCTTCTCCGTACTGCTGCTTTCCGGCGGCCGTGGTCAGCGTCTGGGTGGTCGCGACAAGGGGTTGGTGGAATGGCAGGGCCGCCCCCTGATCGCCTGGTTGCATGAGCGGGTGCGCCCCCTCACGGACGACCTCATCATCTCCTGCAACCGCAACGCCGAGCGCTATGCCACCTGGGCCGACCAACTGGTGCAGGACGATAGCCCCGACCACCAAGGACCACTGGCCGGCATCCGCGCGGGCCTTGCGGCAGCCCGCCACGAGCATGTACTGATCCTCCCCTGCGATGCCCCACGGGTAGATGAGGCGCTGATCACCAGCCTTCTCGAAGCGGCCTGCGAACGCCCCGTGATGGTCCGCCAAGGTGCATTCTGGGAGCCACTATTCTGCGTCCTGCCCCGCGCCGTGTTGCCGCTGCTGGAAGCCGGCTGGCAGGCCGGAGAGCGCAGCCCGCAGCGCATCCTTCGCCAGTTGGCGCCCGTCGAAGTGGTTTGCCCGGAGGGCGATCCACGGCTGGCGAACCTGAACACCCCCGACCTGCTCGACGGTTTGGATCTGAAGGATTGAGTCAGATTCCTGGAACTTTGCCGGGAAGTTCTTCGTCAGAAGCTGCGTACAACCCGCGTAACCATCAAGGAGATGACGATGAACCAGCGGATAGTCCCCGCTTTCCTGCTCGCAATGGGCCTTTTCACTCTGGCCGGCTGCTCCTCGCCGACCGTGATCACCCTGAATGACGGGCGCGAGATCCAGGCCGTGGACAAACCCGACTACGACGAAGATTCGGGCTTTTACGAGTTCGAACAACTGGATGGCAAACGCGCCAAGGTGAACAAGGATCAGGTCCGTACCATCAAGGAACTCTGATTCGCCCGGCCCGCTTCCGCCTTCATCGCGAAGCGGGCCTTCCCCCGGCGACCCCGCGCCGTTCTTAGCCTTCCACTCGTCAGCCAATTCCCAGCGCAAAAATTTAAAAAAATTTCTGCTAACCCCTTGTAGGCCAAAAGTTTTTCTGTAGAATGCGCGCCACACAACGGAGCGTAGCGCAGCTTGGTAGCGCGTCTCGTTCGGGACGAGAAGGTCGCTGGTTCGAATCCAGTCGCTCCGACCAGATCCCGAAAAACCCGCCTTAACGGCGGGTTTTTTATTGCCTGCGATTTCTCCCGCTCCGCGGATACAAGAAAGCCCCGGAGCATCATGTGCTGCCGGGGCTATTGCTTTTCGATCGCCGCGGCCCGGCTGAGCGCTGTGGGGTCGTGAACGTCCAGCCCAAAGGCCGAACCTCGCCGCCCCATCCCTTCACGCTGCCCGAAAGGTGAAGAAGCGTTCAGCTGGACAGGAAGGATGCCACGGACGTCGCATCGAAAGGCCAGCCCAGCTCATGTCCGGTATCACAGCGGCGCAGGACTGGGATGCGCAGCCCGTAGGACTCGACCCACTCTTCGCGGTCGGCAATGTCCACCAGCTCCACCATCAGTCCGCGTTCGACGAAGGGCATGAGCACACCTTCCGCCACCTCGCACAGGTGGCAGCCGAGGGTGCCGAAAAGTTGGCATTCAGGAAGCATTGCGACGCGCCTCGAAGATCAGCGAGGCGCGAATTCTAGCACGCGTCAGGCGTCGGTGGATTGACCCTGAGCCTTGTCCAGCAAGGGCTGTAGGCCGTCCAGCAGGCGACTGTTGAAGGCTTCGGCCTTGGCCAGCTGACTTGGGTCGAAACGTTCGTCGAGAGCGAAACTGCCCTTGAGCAATTGTTCCAGGGTGTCGCGGCCATTGTCCGCAAGCTCACCGGCGCTGCGCAGGGCATCCAGCAGGCTATTGGCGTAGTCCTTGAGGTTGCCATTGACCGCGCTGGCCGCCTGGCCGCCCTGCTGGGCGACGGCGCCATAGGCATCGGTCGCCTGCATGACCTTGGTCTGGGTGAGGCGCATCGACATGGAGGCTAGTTGCTCACCGTCCATGTCCAGGGCCATGGCGCGGTCGAAGGCGCCGGCCAAGTCGCCGGAGTAGAACTTGCTGGAGATGTCCTGGACCTGGCCGAGCAGTTCACTCAAGGCGGCTTTTTCCTCGTCGTCCAGCTCCCCGTCGACTTCGATCTGCCAGGCACCGATCTGCAGACTGGACGATTGGCTGCTGGCGGCCACCAGGGCGTTCTTGCCATCGCTCGCCGCCACCACACTGCTGCGCGACCAACTGGCCGACGCCTGGGCGATTGAGATACGCAGCCTGTCGCCGTCGCGGGTCTTCACTTCCAGGTCGAAGGTTTCAGCCTTTGCAGCAAAACGCTCGCTGTAGCCGGCAACCGCCACGGCCCCGTCCCCCTGGGTGGCCTGTACGGGCTGGGTGTAGGTCTTCTGCAGCTTATCCAGGCCGTCCTGGATACGGCCAAAGGTGTCGTCGATGTCCTCAGCCACCTTGCCGCCGAGCACACCCAGCCCATCAAGAATCTTCCGCGCGTCATCGAATCCCTTCTGTATCCCGGCGCGCGCCTGATCGAGCAGGCCCTGCAGCTTGGCCGGGTCTGCACCTTCAGCCTTCTCTTTGCTCAGGCGCTGGTCGATGAAACCGAGCACACGGTCCGCGACTTTCTCCGGGGTGTAATTGGACGCCTTTTCGTTGAGGGCGCCCGGCTCCAACCCCAGGCGCTCACCGAGACGGTTGGCCAGGGTCTCTTGCGCATCCACCTGCTTGCGCGCGAAGGCGGAAGCAAGACCGGGAAACGCGGAACGTTGGGCGGAAGAAGCGAGAGAAGCCAGGGCATTCATGACGGGGCATCCGGAGTCAGCGGTGTCCCTCTGTGGCGGCCGGGCCCTGCAAAACTTGAATCGAAGGCGACGGCCGGCTCACTCGAGGAATCGTCCCGCCCGCATCACCAAGGGCTATAACTGAAAGCGTCCCCATAGGCTCCGGAGGCCGCACTCTTGCCCGGCAACCTGCTGATCATCCTGGCGACCTCGCTACTGGTCATTGCGTTATTCCACCGCCTGCGGCTCCCCCCGGTTCTGGGCTACCTCTGCGTGGGTCTGCTGCTGGGCCCCTCAGCCTTCGGCTGGGTCGACTATGACCACAACCTGCCTCAGTTGGCGGAGATGGGAGTGGTGTTCCTGCTGTTCACGCTGGGACTGGAGTTTTCGCTGCCGAAGATGATCGCCCTGCGCCGGGTGGTTTTCGGTTTCGGCAGCCTGCAGGTTCTGGCCTGCGGCTTGCCACTGACAGGCCTGCTGCTATGGATCGGAATGGATATTGGCGTGGCCTGCCTGTTAGGTGCCGGCCTCGCGCTCTCGTCGACAGCGATTGTCGGCAAAGAGTTGGGCAGCCTGGGCGAAGTGTTTTCCCCTCATGGCCAGAACGCCATCGGCGTACTGATTTTCCAGGACCTCGTTGCGGTGCTCCTGCTTACGCTGGTGCCCGCCCTCACCGGTGACCGGCAGGACGCCTGGTATTGGGCGGTAGCCACCACCCTTGGCAAGACGTTGCTGCTGTTCGTTGGCCTGCTGGCGGTCAGTCGCTGGCTGCTGCCCCGGCTGTTTCGCGAGGTGGCCCAGGCCCACTCGGCAGAACTGTTCGTCATGCTGGCGCTGGTCATCGTGCTGCTGACAGCCTGGATCACCCACCTGCTGGGCCTGTCCATGGCGCTCGGCGCCTTCCTGGCGGGGATGCTCCTGGGCGAAAGCCATTATCGCCATCAGGTGGAAGCCGATATCCGCCCCTTTCGCGACATCCTCCTCGGATTGTTCTTCGTCAGCGTGGGGATGCTCATCGACCTGAACCAGTTCGCCGAGCACGGTGGGTTGATTGCCGGCATCGCGCTCACCCTGCTGCTGTTAAAGGGCAGCGTCATCGCCCTGCTGGCAAGGCTGCGGGGAAATGATCTCGAAACCTCCTGGCGCACCGGCGTGGCACTGGCACAGGGCGGTGAGTTCTGCTTCGCCCTGGTAACCCAGGCGCAGCATGGCCGCCTCCTGGACGGGCAGCAGGCCAGCCTGTTGCTCAGCGCAATCTTCTGTTCCATGGTCCTGACGCCGCCGCTCTTGCGCTCCGCCCCAAGGCTGGCGGCGTACCTGCAACGACGCGCGAGGGGCGCCGACCAGTTGGAAGCGATCGCGGCGCACAGCACAACGTTGAATGACCATGCGGTGATCTGCGGCTATGGCCGCGTTGGCCAATCCATCGCGCGCATCCTGGAGCAACAGGCAATTCCCTTTGTCGCACTGGACGACGATCCGGTCCGGATTGAAGAAGCCGCTGCCGGCGAGCGCAACGTGCACTTTGGCGACTCCCGCCGGGCGGATCTACTGGAAGCTGTGGGCACCCTGCGAGCGCGACTGCTGGTGGTCGCAGTGAACGATGCCGACATCGCCTTGAAGGTGGTTCAAAGCGCACGCCAGCTGCACCCTACTTTGCCAATACTTGTACGTACCCGCGACGACAGCCACCTGGCCAGGCTTCAGGAGGCCGGAGCCACCGAGGTCGTGCCGGAGGTGATGGAGTCCAGCCTGATGCTTGCCTCCCATGCCCTGGTACTGCTGGGCCTGCCCCGCAACCGGGTGGAAGCTCATATGGAGGCGGTGCGACGCAACCGCTATCGCTTGCTCCACGGTTACTACCCGGGCGGCCAGGCCAATCTGGCGGATGCCCATGGACAGCCGCGGCGGCTGCTGCATGCTGTGAACCTGAACGAAGGCGCTTATGCGTGCGGCCGCACCCTGGGCGATCTGCGTCTCGAACAACTGGGTCTCGAAGTGCAGGGCATACGTCGCCTTGGCGCGCCCTTGCAGTCCGCCGACGAGACACTGCTGCAGGACGGTGATGCGGTGCTGATCTGCGGTGGCCTGCAGGCCATAGAAGCCGGTGAAGCCCTGCTGCTTACAGGCAGCGACTGATCAAAGACCAGCCGCCTCAAGCAGCACATTGGCAGCGTCCTTGGCCTCCAGCGCCTGATCGCCCGGCCCCTGGATGTGGGCCATGCTGATCGCCCCTTCCATCAAGTACTGCAACTGACGCGCCAGGCGATCAGGCTGGGCGGCCTCCAGGCGTACCAGGGCATCGCGGAAGTAATTTTGCGTGGCGATCTTGTAGGACGCGGCGAGGCGATGCACCGGGTGCTCTCGATCATGGAATTCGGCAGCGGCGTTGATAAAGGCACAGCCGCAGAATTCCTCCTGCCTGAGCCACTCGGCCAGTCCGTCGAACACCCGCAGGATGGCTTCCCGCGGTGGCAGGTGCTCGAACGCCCAAGCCAAACGCTCGGCCGCAGGCGCGAAGCGGGACTCCAAGGCGGCGATGATCAGCTCATCCTTGGACTTGAAGTGGTTGTAGAGGGTCATCTTCGCCACGCCGGACTCAGCCAGGATGCGGTCGATTCCGGTGGCATGGAAGCCTTCGCGATAGAAGAGCGCGAGGGCGGTGTTGACCAGTTGATCGCGTTTGCTCGATGCCATTGCAGCCTCCTGAACCGACGCATTATGCGCATCCGCCCTGGCCGGCTCAAACCACACAGGGCACGGAATCGCAGGGCAACGCAAAACTTGCGCTTGAAATATACAGACCTGTCTGTCTATTCTCCAGCTCACAATCCAACGCGAAGGACTCGTCATGCAACTCCACGACTTCTACCTCTCCGGCAACTGCTACAAGGTCCGCCTGTTCCTTGGCCTGATTGGTCAGTCGGCCGAACTACTGACGGTGGACCTGCCCAAAGGCGCGCAGAAGTGCGCCGAGTTCCTCGCGCTCAACCCACGCGGTCAGGTTCCTGTGCTGGTAGACGACGGCCAGCCGCTGGTCGATTCCCAGGCCATCCTGGTCTATCTGGCGAGACGCTACGCGGATACGCACTGGTACCCGCTGGACGCCGTTGTCCAGTCCCAGATTGCCGGCTGGCTGAGCCTGACAGCCAACGAGATCCACAACGGCGTAGCAAGGGCGCGAATCGGGCTGAAGTTCGGTCGCCCGGTTGTTCTGGAGGACGCCCAGGCCCGTGGCCGCCAGACACTGGAACTGGTAAACGCGCATCTGGCCGAACGTGAATGGCTGGTCGGCGAACAACCCACCATCGCGGACGTAGCGGTCTACCCGTACCTGGCCATGGCCAACGAGGGCGGCCTGGATCTGGCGCCCTACCCGCACCTGCACACTTGGTTCGCGCGCATTCGTGCCCTGCCCGGCTATGTCGAGCTGCCCCACTTCTAAGCGATCTGGAGGTCACCATGAACAGTCCTTTCCACCCCGGCGAACAAGCGATTCAGAGCCGTATTGGTGTGCTCGAGCAGGTGGAAGCGATGGGCAGCCGGATGATCCGCGACCATATGCCGGAGCAGCATCGGCAGTTTTTCGCCCAGTTGCCCTGGATGCTGGTCGGCAGTCTGGACAGCGACGGCCAACCGCAGGCCTCGGTGCTCTGGGGCAAGCCGGGCTTTGCTCATTCGCCAGAGCCCAGCCTGCTGCGGATCAACGCCCGCCCGGAAGCCGACGACCCTTTGACCGCCAATCTGCACGGTGCCGCACGTCTGGGCCTGCTCGGCCTGGAACTGCCGACACGGAGGCGCAATCGCCTGAACGGCCCGCTGGTAGACAGCGACCAAGAAGGCTTCAGCGTCGCCGTGCAACAGTCATTCGGCAATTGCCCAAAGTACATCCAGGCTCGCGATTGGCACTGGGAAGCGCGCCCGGCAGGCCCCCTGGAACAAGGCAATGGTCTGGATCCGCGCTGGATGGGGCTGGTGGAAGGCAGCGATACCCTGTTCATTGCCAGCCAACACCTGGACCCGCAAACCGGCGGCGTCGACATCTCCCACCGTGGCGGTACGCCGGGCTTCGCGCAGTTGGGTGATGACGGTCGCCTCTGGCTGCCGGACTACAGCGGCAACCAGATGTTCAATACCCTCGGCAACCTGCTGCTGGAGCCCCGATGCGGCCTGCTCTGGGTCGACTTCAACAGCGGTGACCTGCTGCACCTGGAAGCCCGTGCGGAAATCCTCTGGCCGGACCAGACCGGCTCGGGCGAGCTGCCAGATCTGCCCGGCGCGGAGCGCCTGGTGGCCCTGACCCCAGGCCGCTGGCACCTGCGTCGAAGCCGCCTGCCGCTGAGCTTCGACTCGCCACGCCCCTCCCCTTTCCTGCCCCTAGGAAACTGAATCCATGCCCCCGCGTTCGTACGTCCTGCTGCTCCTACTCAGCACGTTCAGCTTCTTCGCCCAGGCAGAGGGCCTGCGCTTCGCCCTGGTGAAGACCTCTGAAACCGAAACCCTGGATGCCTTTACCGTGACCGACGGAAAGTGGACCGAGAAGGTGAAGGCCAACCATGTCGCGCTGCTGATCCAGCACCATGCCGCCACCCTGCTGTTCGATACTGGCCTCGGGCGCCAGGTGGATAGCCAGTTCAGCCGGGAGATGCCCTGGTGGAACAAACCATTGATGCAGTACGGCAGCGTAACCCCGGCCCGCGACCAGCTCGACCGGGACGGCATCCGCATCGACCGCATCGTCCTGAGCCACGCTCACTGGGATCACGCCTCGGCGCTGGCGGACTTCCCCGAAGTTCCGGCCTGGGCGCCTTATGAAGAGATCGAGTTCACCGAAATCGCGACGCCGCCGGCAATACTGCCCAGCCAGTTCGCCCACGGTGTCAAATGGCACCCCTTCACTTTCCTGCCCATTCCGTTCATGGGTTTCGAAGAGAGCCTCGACCTGTTCGGCGACCGTAGTCTGGTGCTGGTGCCGCTGAACGGCCATTCACCCGGTTCGGTGGGTCTGTTCCTGACCCTGGACGACGGGCGACGATTCTTTTTCACCGGCGATGCCAGCTGGCGCCTGGAAGGCTTCACCGGGCCGAAGGAGAAGTTCTGGGTCAGCCGCAGAATGGTCGACAACGACCGCACAGCCACCCGCGCCCAGCTACAGAAGGTTCACGATCTACTCCAGCGCGAACCCGGGCTCACTGTGGTTCCGGCCCACGACGCCAAGGTGCAGGACGCGCTCGGCTACTACCCGCAGTGGGTCCAGTGAGCGGCCGACCATCGTCTAACTGCAGAATCTGTAACGAAATGCTTTAGTCACCTCGTTGTAACAGGACGACCCGACCGACCTGCAATCCAACGAGGAGACAATAACAATGAGCAAGACCTCGCTTGCGCGAGCTGTGGCCCTGGCCACGATTGGCGCCAGTATCACCCTGCCCGGCATTGCCCAGGCCGAGTTCATCAAGGACAGCAAGGCCAGCCTGGAACTGCGTAACTTCTACTTCAATCGCGACTTCCGCCAGGACAACGCGGCCCAGGCCAAGGCCGAGGAGTGGGCCCAGGGC
>NZ_JASATC010000039.1:0-55042 GCF_038440135.1 Pseudomonas sp. OTU5201
CCTACCCCCCGGGTCGGCCCCCCGCGCGGCCCCCCCCGGGGCCCCCGCCCTTCCCCCGCTCGCCCCGCTCCACGAACGATAACAACTGCCGTGCAAGGATTCGCTATGACCATCACCCGCCGTGATTTCCTCAACGGTGTCGCCCTCACTATCGCCGCCGGCCTCACGCCCATGCAGCTGCTGCGCGCCGCCCCCGCCGGCCGCTACTACCCGCCGGCCCTCACTGGCCCGCGCGGCAGCCACCCTGGCGCCTTCGAGGTGGCGCACCAGATGGGTTGGGAGAAGAGGAAGTTCGACTACAGCAAGCTGGACGTCACCGGCAGACCGGTGCGCCTGCGCCTGAACAGCACGGCGGTGAGCGTGAAGAATCGTGAGGGCGGCGTAGACGTTGGCTACAGTCGTGGTGGCCAACTGGTGAAGGTGCGCAGCAAACACTGCGTGCTCGCTTGATACAACATGATGATCCCGTACCTGCTGCGCGACCTGTCCGCCGAACAGGCCCAGGCCCTGAGTCGGAACGTGAAGTTCCCGCTGGTGTACACCAAGGTGGTGATCCGCAATTGGGAGAGCTTCCAGAAGCTCGGCGTGCATGAAATCTATGCCACCACCCAGCCTTACAGCAGGATCAAGCTGGACTACCCGGTGGACCTCGGTGGCTACAACCACCAGAAGGACATCCTCGCCATCACCGTCAACCGCTGGTCCCACGGTTATGCCTACTTCGCCAACTCGCTGTTTGACGACGAGGAGGAAAGCGAAAAGACCATGCTGCTGGCGCGCAAGCCGGTGGGCAACGTCACCATCGCCAACTCCGATTCGGCCTGGAGCGCTTACGTCCACGCGGCCATAGACGAAGCCCACCGCGCGGTGGGCGAACTCGGCTGACAGACCTTCCGGGGCCCGGAGCATCGGGCCCCGGTTTCGCGCCGCCGCTTGCGGCGCTTTTCTGCCCCAACCCTTTTCGGTAACTCACCATGCAGAGCAGTCCCCGACAGAACCAGACGCCCACGCCGGAAGGCGGCGCCCAGGGCAACTCCACACTCGACCAAGTCAGGCTTCTGATTGATGGCCTGAACAACCGCTGGAATGAAATCAGCAAGGTTTCCGACGTGATCCGCCAGATCGCCAAGAACACCAACCTGGTAGCGCTCAACGCAGCCATCGAAGCCGCCCGAGCCGGCGAGATGGGGCGCGGTTTCGCCGTGGTCGCGGACGAGGTACGGCGCCTGGCCACCCAGTCTGCCAATGCCACCGCCGACATCGGCAGCGTGGTCGCCACTATCCGCCAGGAGAGCGAGAAGGCACTGGAGCAGGTGCAGCGGGCGGAGAACGCCTCCAAGGCAGAAAACGCGGAGATCCTACTGGCCCGCGAAGCGCAGCAGTTGCAGAGCCAGTTCGCGGTAATGGCTACCGCGCTGTACGGCCTCAAGCATTTCATCCTCGGCCTGCATGCCCAGGGCCTCGGCCCGCAGCGCGAGCAGATCGACGCCGTCATGCAGCAACTCCTGCTGCAGAACCCTGGCCTGCTGGCCTTTGCCTGCGCCGCCGAACCCAACGCACTGGATGGCCGCGATGCCGAGTTCGCCAACCGTACGGGTCACGACCACACCGGCCGCATCATGGCCTACTGGAACCGGGGCGCCGGCGCCATCCAGCGCGAGTGCCTGGTGGGCTATGACGGCCACTGGTACGAGCTGCCCCGACGCAAGGGGCGCGACCTGTTCATGGAGCCCTATGACTACACAGTGGCCGGCAGCACGGTGCTGATGACCTCCTTCATGACCCCGATGCTGGCCGGCGGGCGTTTCCTCGGCATCCTGGGGGCCGACTACAGCCTGCAGCAGCTTCAGGATCGCCTTAGCCCACTCAAACCCTTCGGCAATGGCCATTACGCGCTGCTGTCCAACGCGGCCCACTACGTGACCCACCCGGATGCAAAGCGGCTAGGCAGTGCGGCCAACGAGCTGCCAAGCGATGCACGCAACGCCATTCGCGATGGCAAGCCGCTGCAATTCAAGGGTGCAGGCAACTCGATCTGCCTGCTGCATCCGATCTTCGTCGGTAACTGCAATGCACCCTGGTCGTTGCTGCTGCAATTCGATCCGGGGCAGGTGGATTGAGTTTGCTGAAACGCCCCAGGTGAACGCCCAGCCCCCTCTCCCTGAGGGAGAGGGTCGGGGTGAGGGGGAAATGTTTCTGCCAAAGCTAATTCGTACATCGCATTCCGCAGCCCGGATGATATCCGGGACTCCCGACAGCTCCCGGATTGCATCCAGGCTACGACGCTGTACGGGCCTATACCCCCGCCGCCCCTGCCAAGCCCTTCTCCGCCAGCCACGCCGCGTTGAACAAGCGCCCCGCGTACAACCCGCCGCGATCACAAAGCAGGGTCACCACCCGGTGGCCCGGCCCCAGTTGGCGGGCCACCTGCACGGCGGCGGCGAGGTTAATGCCGGACGAGCCGCCTACGAACAGCCCCTCCTCCCGCAGCAGGTGATAGACCATGGCCACGCAGGCCGGGTCGTCCACTTGTACGGCGTCGTCGATGGGGGTGCCTTCGAGGTTGGCGGTGATGCGCGTGGTGCCAATACCTTCGGTGATGGAGCTGCCCTCGGCCACCAGCTCGCCGTGCTTCACCCAGTTGTAGAGCGCACTGCCCATCGGGTCGGCGAGCACGATGCGGACCTGTGGATCACGCGCCTTGAGGTAGCGCGCCACACCCGCCAGGGTGCCGCCGGTACCGGTGGCGCAGACGAAGGCATCCAGCCGGCCCTCGGTATCGGCCCAGATTTCCGGCCCGGTGGTCTCGAAGTGGGCCTGGCGATTGGCGGTGTTGTCGAACTGGTTGGCCCAGATGGCGCCGGGCAGTTCAGCAGCCAGGCGGCCGGCGATCTTCTGGTAGTTGTCCGGGTCCTTGTAGGGCTTGGGCGGCACCGGTCGCACTTCAGCCCCCAGGGTGCGCAACAGGTCGAGCTTTTCCGGGGACTGGTTGTCGGGAATCACGATGATGCAGCGGTAGCCCCGTGCCGCGCAGATATGCGCCAGGCCTATGCCGGTGTTGCCAGCGGTGCCTTCCACCACGGTACCGCCGGGGTACAGCAGGCCCTGGCGTTCGGCGTCGTCGATGATGAAGCGAGCCGCGCGATCCTTGACCGAGCCGCCGGGGTTGAGGAATTCAGCCTTGGCCAGGATGTCGCAGCCGGTCTCGGCGCAGAGGCTGTCCAGACGCAGAAGGGGCGTGTTGCCGACACTGCCGATGAAACCTTCGCGAATCGCCATGCTGCACCTCCCGCAGGCGCATGGGGACGAACAGTTTCAGTCTAGCTTCGCGCTAGTGGGGTTGGTTTCCGCCAAACTGGTGCCGGATGACGTCGGAGACGGTTGCCGTCATGACCGCCGTGGAAACCCCGAACATCAGGATGCCGTTGGCGGCTTCCAACGGGCCCAGCAGTCGCCACTGCTCGGTCATGACGATGTCGCCGTAGCCCAGCGTGGCGAAGTTCACCCCCGAGTGGTAAAGCGCCGTGGCGAAGTTGTCGAATTCCCCCAGCATCAGGAACAGCACCCCCCAGACCGCCATCTGAACGAAATTGCCCAGCAGCATCAGCAGCATCACTGCCGACAGCAGCAGCGTGATGCGCCAGACCGATGCGTGAACCCTTCCGCCTCGCACATAGCGGATGTACGGCTTCAGACTGAAGGCCACGAATACCGACTGCATGAACAGGCAGAGGACCATCACGGGAATTCCAACCAGCAGATTGATCAGCATCGAACAGTCCTCTCAAAGGGCGGCACGGCCTTGCCGGTGAAAACGCCGGCGGTCGATCAGGTAGACCGCCACACAGGCGTACAGGGTGACTGCGATGAACAGCCCCATACGTACCGCGAAGGCGGTGTAGACATCCTTGCCAGCCTCGCTGTCCTGCACCGACTGCCCCAGCAGGATGATCAGGGTCACCAGGGTGTTCACCCAGAATCCCGGAGTCTGTCGGGTCGCCACCAGCGCGTAGAGCCGGCGCGCCAACAGCAGCCCGAACAGAAGCATCCAGAGAAAGAACATCCACAGGTGCGGGAACAGGCTCAGGGCGGCCCAGAACAGCATCGCGAGCAGGCCACCGAGCAGGGTCGAGCCCAACAGTTCGCGGCCGGCATTGCGAGCGGAGGCACCGCAGACCTGCTGGCCAAGGCTGACCGCCTTCATGATCAGCGGCATGTAGCTGGAAGGGTCGATCAGCGCCAGCAGGAAAGCCGGCAGCACGACCAGCGCGGCACGTAGCGCAATCCAGGCAGATTCGCTGTCTCCCAGCACCGGGCGGCTCGGCGAGGCCGGGGCACTCGCCGGCTCCGGGAACAACCGGTGGCTGACCGCGGCGACCAGCACGGCGAGCACGATGCCCTTGGCCAGAGCCTCGATGACCATGACCGCCAAGCCGAAATCGAAGGTGCCGGCCGCGGAAATCATGGTCAGGCCTACCACCAGAAACTGTGTCACCAGGGGATTGCCTCCGCGCAGGCCGTAGCGGAAGCAAAGGAACAGGCACAGCCCCACCAGCAGGACACCACTGGGCGGCGCATGGCGCAGCAGCGGGATCAGCAGCAGACCGCTGCCGGTGGTCAGCATGATGAGCAGGGCCAGGGCCGGGGCCGCCTTCAGGGGCAGCGGGCGGTTGTTGGTGACCAGCAGCAGCAGGACGAAGATCGGCGGCAGGAAGGGTATCGGCAAGGCAAATCCGAAGCTGATCGCCAGGCACAGCGCAACACCGCTGGCCAGGCGCAGCGCCCGTCGACCGCGTGGATCGCCGTCAGTAGGCATAGGACAGCCAGCTCATCAGGTAGATGAACAGCCGGCCCAGGGGATTGAGCGGATTGCCCTCGCTCGGAAATGCCATGACCTCCGCCTGGCCACCGACGCGCAGGCCACGCAACTGCTCCAGTTCACCGGGGGCGAACTCCACGATCACCGGGAAGCGTTGCGCCGGGCGCAACCAGTCGCGGCTGTTATCCACCGTCGGCAGGGTGCCAGGGGCCGGGGCCTGCCCGACACTGACGCCATACCCGATGCTGCGAACCTTTCCTTCGAACAGCCGGCCCGGCAAGGCGTCGAGCACAATGACCACAGGCGTGCCGACCTCGACATGGCCCAGGTTGTTCTCGGTCATCTCGGCGCTCAGCCACAGGTCGTGGATGGCGATCTGGGTCATGACCGGGTTGCCAGCGCCGACGTACTGGCCGACATCGGTGCGCAGGTCGGTGATCAGGCCGGCGGAACGGGCCTTCACCCGGGTATTGGCCAAATCGAGTTCAGCCTTTTCCAACGCGGTGGCGGCACTGCGCAATTGCGCATTCTCCTCTTCGCTGCCGCCCTGCTGCTCGCGCGCCCGCTGCACTTCGGCGCGTGCCGCTGCCACCTGGCTGATGGCCTGCTCGAGGGTCGCCCGCGCCCCTTCCAGGCGACGCACGGAGATGGTGCCCGGATCATCCCGATACAGCCGCTCCAGGCGATCGTTGTCTTGCCGCGCCTTCAGTTCATTGGCCTGGGCGGCTCGCAGCGACGCCAGTGCCGAGTCGATGGCCGCAGTGCTGGCACCGATTTGTCGGCGAACGGTTTCGAGATCGGCCTGGGCGCGGTCGGCGGCGATCTGGTACTGCTCCGGGTCCACTTCGAAGAGCACCGCGCCCGCCTCGACGTCCTGGTTATTGCGCACATGCACCTTGGTGACCCGGCCGGCGACTTCGGCCGCTACCGGCACCACGAAGGCCTGCACCCGTGCCTGCTGGGTATAAGGGGTGAAACGATCCGCCAGGAGGTACCAGACCAGCGTCAGGACGATGACCAGCGCCACCCATTTCGTCCCCTTCGCGGCCGCATCGGGCGCTCCGGCTGGTTCGGGCTTTGCTGTTTCCTCGGCCGGAGCCTGCGGTTGCTCGCTCATTGTCGTTCACCTTGCTCGGTATCAGCGTCTGGCCCGGCCGCAGCCGGCGGCTCGTCCAGCAGGTCGTCCCAGTCGGTACGCCGTTGCATCTGCTCGCGGGTGGTGTCGTCGATCATGGGACCGTCCCGGTACCAACCACCCCCGAGGGCCTTGTACAAGCCGATCAGGTTGCTGACCGCATCACTGCGGCTGAGCAGGTAGCTTTCCTGCTGCTGGAACAGCTCGCGCTGGGCATCCAGCACCCGCTGGAAATCGGCGAAGCCTTCGATGTACTGGGCGTTGGCCAGGTCCAGCGAGCGCAGGGCAGACAGCGAGCTCTCGCGGCGGATGCGCTCGCTTTCCAGCGCCTTGGCCAGCCCGGTGGCGGCGTCGTCGGCCTCGCGCGCGGCTTGGCGCACCCGGTCACGGTAGGCCTCGATCAACTGCTGCAAGCGAGCGTCCTGCACGCGCACGTCGTTCTTGATCCGGCCGTGGTCGAACAGGTTCCAGGCCAGGCTGGGACCGCCGACCAGGTCCAGGGTGTCGGAGGCGCCATCAAGGGTCGAGGCACTCCAGGCGATGCTGCCCAGCAAGGCCACCGAGGGATAGAGATCGGCCTCGGAGAAACCGATCAACGCCGACTGGGCGGCGACCGCCAGTTCGGCTGAACGCACATCCGGCCGGCGCAGCAGCAGATTGGCCGGGACGTCCTGCAGCACCGCCGCATCGGGTAGCGGAATGAGCCCGGCCCGTTCGGCCAGCTCAGGCAAGGGGCCCGGTGGCCGACCGATCAGCACGGCGAGTGCGTTGCGCGTCCTGGCTACCTGGCTCTCCAGGTCGGGAACGGTCGCCAGGGTGCCCAGGTACTGGGTTTTCGCCTGCTGGAAGTCCAGTTCGGAACTGTCGCCACTGCGGAACAGCCGCTCGGTGATCTCGAAGCTGCGCTTCTGTCGTTCCGCGTTTTCCCGGGCGATGCGCAGGCGGGCCTCGAAAGTTCGCAGGACGAAGTAGGTATCCGCCACCTGGGCACGCAACAGCACCAGGGCGTCTTCGTAGTTGGCCCGGGCGGCGAAGTAGGCAGCGTCCGCGGATTCGATGGCGCGACTGAATCGCCCCCAGAAGTCCAGTTCCCAGGCAATGTCGAATGCGGCGCCATACTGCCAGGAATGGCTGTCCTGGGGGTTACGGCCACCGGACTGGTCACGGTCCAGGTAAAGGCTATCGGCGCTGGCCTGCTGGAACTGCGGGTAACGGCCACTCACTGCGATACCCAGTTGCGCACGGGCCTCCATCACCCGCAACCCGGCAATTTCGAGGCTTGAGTTGTAAGCGTCCGCTTCGGCGATCAGGGCATCCAGGGTCGGGTCCTCGAACACCCGCCACCACTGCAGGAAGTCGGGCTGCGGTCGATCGAGGCTCATCTGCTCCAGCGCGGGGCTGCTCCAGTGCTCCACCCAAGGCTCGCGGGGCGACTGGAAGTCCGGCCCCAGCCGCACACAGCCGCCGAGGCCAAGCACACCGAACAGGACCAGCCGGAAGGCGGCGGAGTGGACCATGGCACCGGGTCCGGCTCAGGTCGCTCGCCCCTCCTCTTCCGCGTCCAGCGCCGTGGGCTGGTCCTCCACCCAGTGCCAGAACAGCATGTAGCCGACGGCCAGCATGACCGGGCCAATGAACAGCCCAATGATGCCGCCGGTGACCATGCCGCCCAGGGCGCCGATCAACACCACGGGCATCGGCACATTGACGCCACGGCCCAGCAGCAGGGGTTTGAGGACGTTGTCCGACATCCCGGCAACGAAGGTGTAGATGGCGAAAATGATGGTGCCGGCGGTCGCTCCTTGGGTGGCGAACACGAAGATGATCACCGGAATGGTGATCAGCAATGCGGGCAGCTGCATGATGCCCAGCAGCAACACGCCGAGCGCCAGGAGGCCAGCGCCCGGGATCCCCATCAGCACGAAGGCGATGCCCACCAGCAGCATCTGGATGAAGGCAATGCCGACCACGCCCTGGGCCACAGCGCGAATGGTCGCCGTGCAAAGCTCGGCGATCTGCGGGCCACGGTCCGGCCCGGAGATGCGTGAAGCGATCTGTATGGCACTGCGGTGACCATTCTCGCCAAAGGCCATGAAGATGCCTGCCACGATCAACGCAGCGATGAACAGCAGAAAGCCAGCCCCTACGCCGGCCAGCTTGCCGAACATGCTCATGCCGAAGCCGCGCAGGTGGGGCAGCAGCTTCTTCATCAGGCTGGTCAGGTCGACCGACGCCTGCTGCCAGAAGTCGAACAGCGGTTGGCCGATCAGGGGCCAGCTGGCAACGGACGCGTTGGGTGATGGAATGTCCAGCTCACCGCCCTTGAACAGTTCGATGGCCCCCTGCACCGACTCGGCCATGGAAGACGCCAGCAAGTAAATCGGCACCATCAGCAGGATCAGGGAAACCACGACGATCAGCGTGGCCACATGGCCATCACGCATGCCCAGCTTGGCCTTCAGGCTCTGATGCAGGGGGTAGAACGTGACCCCCAGGATCAATGCCCAGAGCATCAGGTTAAGGAAGGGATGGAAAACCTGGTAGCAGGAAATGGCGAGGATCGCGACCAGGCCTGCTCGAATGAGCACGTCCATCAGACCGCGAGACAGGATCCTTTCCGAAACGGAACTTGGCAGCATTGAACTCTCCTTCTGCTGTAGCAATCAGGCAAAACCAGTCGGACATTCCTACTGCTTGGCAGCGATCCAACGGACGTACGGCGCGAGATCCTCAAGCCGCACTGGAGTCTGATCCAAGTCATTTCTGTTCAATGATCGTCATTTCTGCTGGCTTCCAGCCTAGGCCCCCCTATCGTGTCGGGCCTAAAGCGACGTCTGCGATCCGCTGCGGGATCGGCTGAATACCAGCATAGTCGCTGCGCGCCATTGGGTAGCCGCCCTTGCGAGAAGGGCTCTCGCAAGGGGTTCCCACTGGCGGGCGCCAGGGGGCTATGTGGATGTGGCGTCCGCTTGGGATCAGGCCACCGGCTCGCCGATATCCTCGTTCCACAACCCTGGCCGGGCTTCGATGAAATCTTCCATGAGCTTCACGCACTCGGCGTCTTGCAGGACCTCCAACTCCACGCCACGGGCGCGCAGCAGCTCTTCCTCGCCCATGAAAGTGCGGTTCTCGCCGATGATCACCTTGGGAATCCCATAGAGCAGGATGGCGCCGCTGCACATGGAGCACGGCGACAACGTGGTGTAGAGCACCGCCTCGCGGTAGACGCTGGCAGGTTGGCGGCCGGCGTTCTCGAAGGCGTCCATCTCGCCGTGCTTGATGGCGCTGCCCTCCTGGATACGGCGGTTATGACCCCGACCGATGATGCGGCCTTTGTGGACGATCACCGAGCCGATGGGAATCCCGCCCTCGGCCAGGCCCTGGCGGGCTTCTTCGATGGCGGCTTGCATGAAAGGGTCCATGGTCGATCCTTGTTTTCCGTGGGTAGATCCTGTGGTTTACGCGACCGGCTGCTTTTCCTGCAAGGCCTGCTTCGCCAACCAGATGCGGTAGGCATTGATGCCGGCACGGACCGAGCTGAATACCAGCGGCGGTTTCAGCTCGCCAAACTGCCCGGAGCGTTGCAGCAGCTCATGGGCCGGACCGAAGAGACGAGCAAAGCCGAGGAAAACGCCCCGGGCCGCGAGGGTTTCCTGCACCTCACGCAAGGTGGCCAGGCCCGTGACGTCCAGGTTGATCATGGTTTCGGCGTTGAGCAGCACCGCGCGCGGGTCTTCCGCCCGCTCCACCACAGCCAGCAGACGCTGCTTGAAGTAATCGGCATTGAAGAACAGCAGCGGTGCGTCGAATCGGTAGATGATCAGCCCCGGCAAGGTGGTGGCCTGTGGATAACGTCCAAGCTCCACCTGGCCATCCACGCCCTCCACCCAGCCAAGCTCGGCATCGCTGGGGCGATAGGTGAGATACAACAGGCGCAGCAGCGCCAGGGCAACGGCAACGAAGATGCCGGGCAGCACACCGACCCCCAGCACGCCCACCGTGGTCAGCAGGCAGAGACCGCACTCGAAGCGGCTGAGGCGCCAGAAGGCCTTCAGCGCGCGGAAATCGATCAGACCCCATCCGGCCAGCATCAGCACCGCGCCCAGGGCTGCGATCGGCACCCAGGCCAGCGGGCCGTGGAGGAACACCAGCACCGCGACTATCACCAGGGCCACCACCACGCTGACCATCTGCGTCTTGCCGCCCACCAGGTCATTCACCGCCGTGCGAGAGTCCGCGCCGCTGATGACGAAGGACTGCGACACCCCGGCGCCAACGTTGGCCAACCCCAGGGCGATGAATTCGCGGTTGGCATCGATGGCGTAGCCGTGGCGGGCGGCGAAGCTGCGGGCGGTGAGCATGGCACTGCAGAAGCTGACGATGGTGATGCCAGTGGCGTCGCGCAGCAGGCCGAGCAGCTCGTGGTAGTGGGTCTTCGGCCAGCTCAGCTCCGGCAGGCCGGCCGGGACGGCGCCCAGCAGCGCAATGCCGTGCCGGTCCAGTTGCAGCCAGGCGGCCGCCACCGACGCCAGCACGAGGGCGACCAGGGAGACCGGCAGCCGCGGCCAACGCCTGGGCAGGACGATCATCAGCAGCAGGGTGGCGGCCCCCAGCGCCAGGGTCGGCAAGTGGGTACTGGCGAGGTTGCGGATCATCGCCAACAGCCCGGCAATGAAACCGCTGGTCTCACTCTGGTAACCCAGAAGCTTGCCCAACTGCCCGGCAAGCAGGCTGAGGCCGATGCCATTGAGGTAGCCCACCAGAATGGGGCGAGAGAGGAAGCTGGCAATGAAACCGGCGCGAATGAATCCGGCAACGATGGACAACAGGCCGACCATCACGGCGACGATCATCGACAGGTGCACCAGGCGCTGCGGATCGCCGGCGGCGAGCGGTGTGATGGCTGCGGCGACCATCGCGGCGGTGGCGGCGTCGGGGCCGACCATCAGTTGGCGCGAACCCCCGACCAGGGCGTAGATCAGCATTGGCAGGATGCAGGCATAGAGGCCGACCTGCGCGGGAAAACCAATGATCTGCGCATAGGCAATGGCGGTGGGAATCTGCACGGCGGCCACCGACAAACCGGCGGCGATGTCGGTGCGCAGCCATTCGCGGCGGTAATGGAAGCGGCTGGCGTAGTCACGCAGCCAATGGGTCAGGCGCATGGGAGTCGTCCCCGATTCGACTCCAGAAGCTTAGGCCCATAACGCCGGAGTATCTTCGGCGTTATGGGCTTTCTGCGGATTACTGATCCTTCTCGCAGTTGATCATCCAGGGCACGCCGAAGCGGTCCACCAGCATGCCGAAGCGCGCGGCCCAGAAAGTCTGCGCCAGCGGCATCTGCACCTGGCCGCCCTCGGCCAGCGCATTGAACACCCGCTCGGCCTCGACTATGCGATCGACGTTGATCGAAACGCTGATGCCGTTGATGCCCTGGAAAGGCGCCTGGGGCGGGCAGTCCGAGCCCATGATCACCTGGTCCCCCACCGCCAGTCGGGCATGCATGATCTTGTCGCGGAAGTTCTCCGGGACGTCGTCGCAAGCCGGGCTTTCGGCAAAGCTCAGGAAGGCTTCCAGGGTGCCGTTGAGCACCTTGGCGTAGAACTGGAAGGCCGGACCGCACTGGCCATCGAACGTGAGGTAGGGATCGATTTTCATGGGGGTCTCCTGTCCGTGGTGGACGGCGGTCACTGCTGCCCGGCTTTCTCGAATACGCGCTGTTCCTGTTCGCGCAGTTCGGGGGTGAACGCCTCACCAAAATCCTCGGCCTCGAACACCTGGCGGATTTCGATCTCGGATTCGGACAGCATGGGGTTGGGGCAACGCTTGACCCATTCGATGCACTCTTCCAGGGAATTGACCTTGAACAGCCAGAAGCCGGCGATCAGCTCCTTGGTTTCCGCGAAGGGGCCGTCGATCACGGCGCGGTCCTTGCCCTTGAACACCACCCGCGCGCCCCTGGAGCTGGGGTGCAGGCCCTCACCGGCAAGCAGGATGCCGGCGCTCACCAGCTCCTCGTTGTACTGGCCCATGGCCGTGAGCAGTTCCGTGCTCGGCATGATGCCGGCTTCCGATTCCTTGGTTGCTTTGACAATCACCATGAAGCGCATTGTTGTTCTCCTGTTGGGTGGCATGAACTCCAGCCTGCGGCCCGTGCCTGCTGACTGTGCTTATTGGTCGATGGGGAAACGACCAGATCGACAACAGGACGAAATTTTTTTTCAGGGGCGCAGGACTGAATCAGCGTAGTCCCGGATCGGAGGTTTGCGCGGGTGGGGTGACGGATGAGCAAGTGGGCGCGATTTCAATCGCCAAGCAAGCCGAAGGCCTGCCTCGCGGGTCTGCGCTCGCTGTTGCGAGAGATTTACCATCGGGCCAAGAGCCTTGTAGGCGCTGCCTTGCCAGCGAAACGGGGGCATTCCCTGGCAAGCCAGCTCCTAGGGGCAATGCAGCTGCTTGCAACACTTAACGCAGACACAGCCAATGAACTCGCCCCTAGAACCATTCGCGTCAGCGCGGGGCAATGTGGGCGACCATCAGTTGCACGCTTTCCTGACCACGGTATTCGTTGACGTCCAGCTTGTAGGCCACCTCGGCCCAGCGCACGCTAGCGTTGGGCCATTGCTCCCGGTCGATATTGAATGCAATGCCGTCCAGTTGCACCGACCCGCATTCACTTTTCAGCACCAGCTTCAGGTGGCGCTCCCCGACCAGGCGCTGCTGGACGATCTGGAACACGCCATGGAACAGCGGTTCGGGGAAGTGCTGGCCCCAGGGGCCGGCCAGGCGCAGGGCGCGGGCCAGTTCCAGGTGGAACTCCTCGATACTCAGTTGGCCGTCTGAGAGCAGGCGGCCGGTAAGGTCATCTTCATCGAGCTGCCGACGGGTCTCGGCGTCGAAAGCGGCAGCGAAGGCGCCAAAGTTTTCCACAGGCAGGGACAGGCCGGCGGCCATGGCATGGCCACCGAACTTGCTGATCAGGCCCGGATGGCGCGCAGCAACGGCGTCCAGCGCATCGCGGATATGGAAGCCCGGCACCGAACGCGCCGAGCCCTTCAACAGACCGTCACCAGCATCGGCGAAGGCGATGGTCGGGCGGTGGTAGCGCTCCTTCAGCCGCGAGGCGAGGATGCCGATCACGCCCTGGTGCCAGTCCGGCTCGAATACGCAGAGGCCGAAAGGCATGTCTTCGATGGGCAGGTTCTTAAGTTGCGCCAGCGCCTCGCGCTGCATGCCCTGCTCGATGGCCTTGCGGTCCTGGTTGAGCTGATCCAGTTGCACCGCCATGTCACGGGCCAGCGCTTCGTCTTCACAAAGCAGGCACTCGATACCCAGGCTCATGTCGTCCAGACGGCCGGCGGCATTCAGGCGCGGCCCGAGAATAAAGCCGAGGTCGGTCGACGTGATGCGACCAGCCGGCCGGCCGGCGACGTCGAGAATCGCCTTGAGGCCTGCCCGCGCACGGCCGGCGCGGATGCGCGCCAGGCCCTGATGCACCAGGATGCGGTTGTTGGCATCCAGCGGGACCACGTCGGCCACGCTGCCCAGCGCCACCAGGTCGAGCAGGTCGCCCAGGTTGGGTTCCTTGAGGCCGGCACGATTGAACCAGTCCAGCTCGCGCAGGCGTGCCCGCAGGGCCATCAGCACGTAGAAGATGACGCCGACACCGGCCAGGGATTTGCTGGGGAAGTCGCAACCGGGCTGGTTGGGGTTGACGATGGCGTCGGCCGCCGGCAGCTCAGGGCCCGGCAGGTGATGGTCGGTCACCAGTACCTTCAGCCCCGCGGACTTGGCTGCGGCCACGCCTTCGACGCTGGAGATGCCGTTATCCACGGTCACCAGCAGGTCCGGTTTGCGCTCCAGGGCGACGGCGACGATTTCCGGGGTCAGGCCGTAGCCATACTCGAAACGGTTGGGCACCAGGTAATCGACATGGAAGGCGCCGAGCATGCGCAGGCCGAGCACACCGACGCTGCTGGCGGTGGCGCCATCGGCGTCGAAGTCGCCAACGTAGAGGATGCGCTGGTGCTTCTCCAGGGCCTCCACCAGCAGCGCCACGGCGGCGTCGATGCCTTTGAGCTGCTGGTAGGGGATCAACCGCGCCAGGCTCTTGTCCAGTTCCGTCGCGGATTGCACGCCCCGGGAGGCGTAGAGGCGGGTCAGCAGCGGTGGCAGGTCGCCCAGGTCAGGCAGGACATCGGGCAGGACGCGGTGTTCGATACGCATGAAAGGTCCAATCTTTGACTCGACTTTCCCTCTCCCTCCCGGGAAAGGGCCTTGGGGTGGTGGCGACGCAAAACCTGTTTACGATCTCGCGAGCTAGAGCCATGCAAGGCAAAAACAGGCGAGGAAGCGGAGTTTACGAGCTGTAAATGAGCATTACTCACTTCGTTCACCCTTCGGGCCGCGCTGAAGCGCGTTAGCCGCAAGCGGCTTTCCGAGCCTGTTTTTAACGCAGCAGGGCCGACGCGCAGCAGATCGTAAACAGGTTTTCAGCGTTCCCCGGCCAGCCACTCCAAGGGAATTTCGTGCTGGCCGCGCTCGTCGGTGATGAACAGGGAACCGTCGCTGATCATCACGCTCCAGCTGATCGAACGCGGCAGGTCGCGGGCCAGTTCTTCCAGCGCTTCCTGTTGCACGGCAACGACGTTGATGTTCTTCAGGCTGCGCACGCCGTCCAGCACCTTGGTCTGCCAGACCCGCAGGTTGCCGTAGGTCACCAGGCTGAAGCGCTCGGTACGGCGCGAGCACCAGGTTATGCGCTCGGCATCGGGCTGACCCACTTCGATCCAGTGCAACACACGGTCGTCCAGGCTCTTTTCCCACAGCGCGGGCTCGTCCACGTCCGACAGGCCACGACCGAAGGCCAACTGCTCGTGGTACCAGAGGATGTAGGCGATCAGGCGGACGGCCAGTCGCTCCTCGGTTTCCGACGGGTGCTTGGCGACGGTGAAACGCAGGTTCTCGTAGACGCTGCGGTCGAGGTCGGTGAGGTTGAGTTCGACTTTGTAGGGGGTCGCTTGGAGGGCCATGGCGGGCTTCTTGATGATTCTCGGAGGGCGGCAAGTCTACCCTGATTCCACCGTCGTGGCTGGGCCTTCCGGCTAATCGGCGGGGTAGCGCTGGATGCGGTTGCGGCCCTTGTCCTTGGCGTCGTAGAGGGCATCGTCGGCCAGGGAGAGCAGGCGAAACAGGTCGTAACCGGCCTCCTTTGAACTGACGATACCGATGCTGACGCTGAGCGCACCCGGCTCCTGGAACGGCAGTTCGGCGAACTCGCGGCGAATACGCTCGGCCACCTGAGCGCCGGCTTCGTCGTCGGCATCGGCCAGCAGGCAGGCGAACTCCTCGCCGCCGATGCGGCCGAACACGTCCTGCTTGCGCATGCTGCCGGCGGCAACGCGGGTGAAGGCCACCAGGGCTTCGTCACCGGTGGCGTGGCCATAGCTGTCGTTGAGACGCTTGAAATGGTCAAGGTCGCAGAGCAACAGAGCCACCGGTTCACCGCGGTGCTCGCAGCTTTCCACCAGGTACTCGCCCGTGGCCATGAAGGCCCGACGGTTGCCGACGCCGGTGAGCGGGTCGCAATAGGCGGCTGCGCGGAACTTCAGTTCGGCACGTTCCTTGACCATGGCCAGGGTGACGAAGGCGATACCGATGGCGTAGAGCAGGGTTTCGAACACCAGCAGGGAGAAGAAGCTGGTGCCTTGCCCGGAGCTCGCGACCGCCTGCTCGAAGGGCATGCCACGGTCGACCACGATGCGCACGCTGTAGAAGACCATGTGGAACAGAGTCAGTGCCAAAGCCGGCACGTAGGCCACTTCAAGGCTTGCGCGGCTGCGCCAGAGCTCGTAGGCACTGAGCCCGCAATAGCAGACTGTGATCAGCGAACTGACCGCCACCCTTACCGTGAGGGATTCATAGAAGGCCGGGTTGAGGCAGAGCACCGCCCAGGTCACGGCACCCGCGCAGATGCCCGGCAGGTGCGGCTGACGCCCGACGAACACCCGCATGGCGGTCCAGTTCATGGCCGCACAGACGTGCAGCACCACGTTGCCCAGCACCAGGGGTACGAAATCCATGCCCATGCCGCGCAAGCTGCCCAGCACGGTGCCCAGGGCGCCAAGCAACAGCATGGCGGCCAGGTAGCCGAGGGTCGGCTCGCGGCGGCCACGGCGCCAGGCGTGCAGCATGAGCAGCCCCACCAGGGCGAGGACGTAGATATCCACAAGCACCAGGGTGGGGACATTCAGCTGCATAAGCCCCCCTCCCGGCGCGAACCGGGCGACAAGTGGCAGGCAGTTGCGAAGCGTGTTGGCATGGCGGTCGGCGCGCGAGAATTTGGGTCCTGCAAGCACTTTAAGTCGGCCCGGAAAGGTGCGCCAGCGGCAAACCGGACTGTTCGCTATCGGCCCCACGGGGTAGAGTCGCCGCCATTGCCTGGCCCATGGAAAACCCGATGAACGCCCCCGCCAAACCCCTCGCCGGCCTCAAGGTGATTGAGCTCGGTACCCTGATCGCCGGCCCCTTCGCCTCCCGTCTGTGCGCCGAATTCGGTGCCGAAGTCATCAAGATCGAATCCCCCGACGGCGGTGACCCGTTGCGCAAGTGGCGCAAACTCTACGAGGGCACCTCGCTCTGGTGGTTCGTGCAGGCGCGCAACAAGAAGTCGCTGACGCTGAACCTCAAGCACCCCGACGGCCAGGAAATCCTCAAGCGGCTGCTGGCCGACGCGGACATCCTGATCGAGAACTTCCGCCCCGGTGTGCTGGAGAAGCTGGGCCTGGGCTGGGACGTGATCCATGCCCTGAACCCGAAGCTGGTGATGGTGCGGCTGTCCGGGTTCGGCCAGAGTGGTCCCTACAAGGACCAGCCAGGATTCGGTGCAGTCGGTGAGTCCATGGGCGGGCTGCGCTATATCACCGGCTTCGAGGATCGTCCGCCGGTGCGCACCGGGATTTCCATCGGCGACTCCATCGCCGCGCTCTGGGGCGTTATCGGCGCGCTCATGGCGCTGCGCCACCGCGAGGTGAACGGCGGACAGGGGCAAGTGGTGGATGTGGCGCTCTACGAAGCGGTGTTCGCCATGATGGAAAGCATGGTGCCGGAGTTCGACGTGTTCGGCTTCATCCGCGAACGCACCGGCAACATTATGCCCGGCATCACCCCCTCCTCCATCCACACCGCCGCCGATGGCCGTCATGTGCAGATCGGCGCCAACGGCGATGCCATCTTCAAGCGTTTCATGCTCGCCATCGGCCGCGAGGACCTCGCCAACGATCCGCAGCTGGCCAGCAACGACGGCCGTGACGCACGTCGGGATGAGCTCTACGGGGTAATCGACCGCTGGGTGGGCTCGCTGCCGCTGGAGGAGGTACTGGCGGTGCTCAATCGCGCCGAAGTGCCGGCCAGCCGTATCTTCTCCGCCGAGGACATGTTCGCCGACCCGCAATTCCTCGCGCGGGAGATGTTTCTCTCGGCGAAGCTGCCGGACGGCAAGCCGTTCAAGATGCCGGGGATCGTACCCAAGCTATCCGATACCCCCGGCTCGACCGAATGGATCGGCCCGGAGCTGGGGGAACACAACAGCGAAGTGCTGGCAGGGCTGGGGTACAGCGCCGAACAAGTGGCGGCGTTGAAGGGGGATGGAGCGATTTGAGGTCAAGCGGGGCAGACTCTCGGCCTGCTTGGCGAATGAATTGGCCCCTACAGGATTGAGACGCCCTCGCGAGGAACCGCAAGCATGAAAAAGGCCGGCCCCTTTCGGGAGCCGGCCTTTTCGTTTCAGGCGCTCTGGCTTACAGCGGCTTGCCGCGGTTGCCATGCTGGCTGACGAAGGCCTGGATCTGCTTCAGGTCGTTCGGCAGCACGGTGCAACGTTCCTCGCGCTGGAACAGATCGGCAAGGTGCGGCGGCAGTGCCGGGGCCTGGCCAACGCCGGCCTTTTCCACCGCTTCCGGGAATTTGACCGGATGGGCGGTGCCCAGGGTGACCATCGGGGTGGCCAGGCTGCGGCGGCATTCGCGGGCGGCGCGAACGCCAATCGCGGTGTGCGGGTCCAGCAGCTCGCCGCACTCCTTGAACACCTCGGCAATGGTTTCGCAGGTGGCTGCGTCATCCACGGCCAGCGAATCGAACAGCTTGCGCGCTTCGGTCCAGCGGTCTTCCTCGACGCTGAAGCCGCCACCCTGCTTGAAGGTGTCCATCAGGTTGGCGATGGCAGCACCGTTGCGACCGTGCAGGTCGAACAGCAGGCGCTCGAAGTTGGACGACACCATGATGTCCATGGACGGCGACAGGGTCGGATGCAGGGTGTCCTTGACGTACTGGTTGCCGCTCATGAAGCGGTGCAGGATGTCGTTGCGGTTGGTGGCGACGATCAGTTGGCTGATCGGCAAGCCCATGTTGCGCGCCAGGTAGCCGGCGAAGATGTCACCGAAGTTGCCGGTGGGCACGGAGAACGCCACGGAGCGCGCCGGACCGCCCAGCTGCAGGGCCGCGTGGAAGTAGTAGACGATCTGGGCCATGATCCGCGCCCAGTTGATGGAGTTGACCGCTACCAGACGGGTGCCCTTGAGGAAGCCCTGGTCGGCGAAGCTGGCCTTGACCATCTCCTGGCAGTCGTCGAAGTTGCCCTCGACCGCGATGTTGTGGATGTTGTCGCCGAGGATGGTGGTCATCTGGCGGCGCTGCACCTCGGACACGCGGTTGTGCGGGTGCATGATGAAGATATCGACGTGCTCGCAGGCCTTGCAGCCTTCGATGGCGGCCGAGCCGGTGTCACCGGAGGTGGCACCCATGATCACCACGCGCTCGCCGCGCTTGCTCAGCACGTGGTCGAGCAGGCGACCCAGCAGTTGCAGGGCGAAGTCCTTGAAGGCCAGGGTCGGACCGTGGAACAGCTCCAGCACCCACTCGTTGCCGTTCAACTGGCGCAGCGGCGCCACGGCATTGTGGGCGAAGACGCCGTAGGTTTCCTCGAGAATCTTCTTGAAGTCGGCATCGGCAATGCTGCCGGCCACGAAGGGGCGCATCACGCGGAAGGCCAGCTCGTGGTACGGCAGGCCGGCCCAGGAGGCGATTTCTTCCTGGGTGAAGCGCGGCAGGTTTTCCGGGACGTAGAGGCCGCCGTCGCTGGCCAGGCCAGCCAGCAGCACATCTTCGAAGTTCAGGGCCGGTGCCTGGCCGCGGGTACTGATATAGCGCATGTCTTAAAACCTTGGTTTCGAGCGGCCGGGACTGGCGCTCCGCTCCGGGGGATCGCCCCTCGCGACGGCACCGGGGCCCGGCGGCTGCTTAGTTCAGTTGCTCGACGCGGATGCGCACTACGCTGCCTACCACGTCTTCCAGAGCTTCCAGCGCGGCGATGGCGTCGTTGACGCGCGCCTCGACGACCCGGTGGGTAACCAGGATCATCGGCACCAGGCCGTCCTGCTCTTCGACTTCTTTTTGCATGATGGATTCGATGTTGATGCCACGCTCCGACAGGATGGACGCGACTTGTGCCAGTACACCCGGGTGGTCCTTGGCCTGGATGCGCAGGTAGTAGGCGCTCTCACAGGCTTCGATCGGCAGGATCGGGTGGTCGGACAGCGAGTCCGGCTGGAACGCCAGGTGCGGCACATGGTTCTCCGGGTCGGTGGTCAGCGCGCGAACCACGTCCACCACGTCGGCAACCACGGCGGAGGCGGTGGCCTCCATGCCGGCGCCAGCGCCGTAGTACAGGGTGCTGCCAGCAGCGTCACCGTTGACCATCACGGCGTTCATCACACCGTTGACATTGGCGATCAGACGGTCGGCCGGGATCAGGGTCGGGTGCACGCGCAGCTCGAAACCGCTGTCGGTGCGACGCGCCACGCCCAAGTGCTTGATGCGATAGCCCAGGGCTTCGGCGTAGTTCACGTCGGCACTGGTCAGCTTGGAGATGCCCTCGGTGTAGGCCTTGTCGAACTGCAGCGGGATACCGAAGGCAATGGAGGCGAGGATGGTCAGCTTGTGGGCGGCATCGATGCCTTCGACGTCGAAGGTCGGATCGGCTTCGGCGTAACCCAGTGCCTGGGCTTCTTTGAGCACGTCTTCGAAGGCACGGCCCTTCTCACGCATTTCGGTGAGGATGAAATTGCCGGTGCCGTTGATGATGCCGGCCAGCCAGTTGATGCGGTTGGCGGAGAGGCCTTCGCGGATCGCCTTGATCACCGGGATACCTCCGGCCACGGCGGCTTCGAAGGCAACCATGACGCCCTTCTCGCGGGCCTTGGCGAAGATTTCGTTGCCGTGCACGGCGATCAGCGCCTTGTTGGCGGTAACGACGTGCTTGCCGTTCTCGATGGCCTTCATGACCAGCTCGCGGGCCTGGGTGTAGCCACCGATCAGCTCGATGACGATGTCGATTTCCGGGTTGTTGACCACGTCGAAGATGTCGGCGGTGATGGGGGTAGCGCCGGTATCACACTTCGGGTTGGGACGACGAGCAGCAATCTGGGCAACTTCGATTCCACGCCCGGCACGGCGGGCAATCTCCTCGGCGTTGCGTTTGAGTACGTTGAAGGTGCCGCCACCGACGGTCCCAAGGCCACAGATGCCTACTTTTACCGGCTTCACGCTGAACTCCCCATCATCACTGCGAAAGCGGCCGGGAGTGTCCCGGCCGAGGAAAAGAGCCGCACTTTACGAAGCGGCTGAATATTGGTCAATCGAGGCAGGTGCCCGGATTACTTGGCCTCAAGGGCCAGCTTCGCGAGTTGCGGAGCCGGCTGATAGCCCGGAATCATCTGGCCATTGCCCAGCACGATGGCCGGGGTGCCGTTGACGCCGATCATCTGGCCCAGTTCGAACTGCTTGGCCACCGGGTTATCGCAGGTCGCGGCAGGAAGCTCCTCGCGGGACTTGGCCTTGTTCATGGCGGCCTGGCGGTCCTTGCTGCACCAGACGCTGACCAGGCTGTTGTAGCCGTGGCTGCCGATGCCCTGGCGCGGGAAGGCGACGTAACGCACTTCGATACCGCGGCGGTTCAGCTCCGGCACTTCGCTGTGCAGCTTCTGGCAGTAGCCGCAGTCGGTGTCGGTGAACACGGTGATATGGGCCTTGGCGGGCTCCTTGGGCGAGAACACCACCATCTCGCCGGCGGGGATGGCGTTGATTTCCTTGGCGATGGAGCGGCTCTCAGCCTGCTCGGTAAGGTTCACCGGCTTGCCGTTCTGCACCTGGTACAGGTAGCCCTGCATCAGGTATTGACCGTCGGCGCTGGTGTAGAGCATGCGGCCGCCCTTGAGCTGGACCTGGTAGATGCCGGCCATCGGGCTTTCACCGATGGATTCGATGGGCAAGCCGAGCTCCAGGGCGTCGAGGGTCTTGCGGATGGCCTGGTCCGGGTCGTCGGCGAGGCTGATGGTGCTGGCAAGGCCGAGGGCCAGACTGGCAATAAGACGGGTCACGCGCATGGGTACTCCTGTCGAGCAGCGGACGTACGGAAATCGCTCAAGCCTAACACAGAAGCCCTGGCGCACAGATGTCGGACGCCCGGCGGCCGTTGTCGGAGATCGGCCGGGGAATTCGTCGGACGGAAGCGACGCATGCGTGCGGTCCGGGACCTGTGCATGACATCCCTGTCGTGGCGCCTCTGCCTGGTTCAACCCCGTGGGTGGTGGCGTGCATGCAGCTCCTGCAGACGGGCCTGGGCGATGTGGGTGTAAATCTGCGTGGTGGACAAGTCGCTGTGGCCAAGCAGCATCTGCACCACGCGCAGATCGGCGCCGTGATTGAGCAGGTGGGTGGCAAAGGCGTGGCGCAGGGTGTGCGGTGACAGTGACTTGCTGATACCGGCGACCTGGGCCTGGTGCTTGATGCGGTGCCAGAAGGTCTGGCGGGTCATCTGCTCGCCACGCAGGCTGGGGAACAGCACGTCGCAGGGCTTGCCGTCGAGGAGGAAGGGCCGCGCCTCACGCTGGTAACGCTCGAGCCAGGCAATGGCCTCCTCGCCCAGGGGAACCAGGCGTTCCTTGCTGCCCTTGCCGAACACTTTCAGCACGCCCTGGCGCAGGTTGACCTGTTCCAGGGTCAGGCTCACCAGTTCGGTGACACGCAGGCCACAGGCGTAGAGGACTTCGAGCATGGCGCGGTCGCGCAGACCGATAGGATCATCCAGCTCCGGCGCTTCCAGCAGCGCCTCCACATCGGCCTCGGACAGCGACTTGGGCAAGGGACGCCCCAGTTGCGGCAGGTCGATCTGCAAGGTCGGGTCTTCGAGGATCAGGTTCTCCCGCAGGAGGAAGCGGTAGAAACCGCGCAGGCCAGAGAGGAAGCGCGCCGTGGAGCGCGCCTTGTAGCCCTGTTCCAGGCGCCAGGCGAGGTGGTCGAGGATCAGGTCGCGTCCGGCCTTGTCCAGCGCCAGCCCTCGTTCATCGAGCCAGCCGTTGAAATGTGCGAGATCGCTGCGATAAGCCGAACGCGTATGTTCGGACAGGCCTTTTTCCAGCCAAAGGGCGTCGAGGAAGCGGTCAATCAGAAGGTGATCCAGGGCGGGCATGGCGGACTGCTTGGCGTGTGAGACGCGCCAGTCTTCCACGGGCGTAAACCGATTTCACCCCCGACAAGGAGTCTTGATGAGCGAACACCCTATTCTGCTAGGCCTGGGTGGCATCGGCGCAGCAGCGCTGTTCTGCCAGTAGCTGGCGTGGCGCCTGCGACTACCGGCCATCCTCTTCCTGCTCCTGGCGGGCATTCTCGCGGGTCCGGCTACCGGCCTGCTGGACCCGCAGGCACTGTTCGGCCCGCTGCTATTCCCACTGATTTCCCTGTCGGTAGCGCTGATCCTCTTCGAAGGCAGCCTTACCCTGCACGTCTCCGAATGACGAGAAATCGGCACCGTCGTCCGGCGCATGGTCACAGTCGGCGCATTGATCACCTGGGCGGTGATCGCCGTTGCCACTCACTGGCTGCTGGGATTCTCCTGGGAGCTGTCACTGCTGTTCGGCACCCTGACGCGGGTCACCGGGCCCACCGTCATCGTCCCGATGCTGCGCGTGGTGCGGCCACGGTCCTCGATCGCCAACATCCTGCGCTGGGCGCGGCTGGTGGCTGGCTGTTCGGCCTGGTACTGCGACGCCACTGGCTGCCGGAATACCTGCAGAACCTCGCGGCACTGGCTGCAGCGCTGGGGGTATTCATCGGCGCCAACCTGCTGCTGGCCCGGGATCCGCGGGGCTGGACGCATCTGGCAGGGCAACCGCTGGACTTCACGCCGGAGAAGGACTGGCCCCTGGTGTCCCTGATCGAAACCGAAGCGCAACCCGGTGTTACCGCCGATCGCACACGGGTGCAAACACACTGACAGGCGGCAGAGCCAGCCTATCCTTAGTCTGGTGACAGGATCGGTCTGGCCGTGGATGATTTCATCTTGCTATCACCCATTGCCGGTACCGGAACATGGCCAACCAAATGAATTCCCGCCTGGGACAGATCCTCATCAACAAGGGTCTGATCACCTCCCAGGAGCTGGATGCCGCGATCAAGATGCAACTCACCAGCAAGATGCGGCTGGGTGAAGTACTGATAGCGCAAGGCCTGCTATCCCAGAAGCAACTGACCAAGGCCCTGAAGAAGCAGAGCAACCTGCGTTTGGCGGCTACCCTCGTGGCCGCGTTGATGAGCCCCTTCCAGATGGCCAGCGCCGACATCCAGCGCCTACAGCCGCCCGCCAGCATCAGCCGCCAGGAAACCCCGCAGGGCCTGCACCCGCTGACAGACCTGGAAATGAGCGACGTCAGCGCCCAGGGCCTGGACGATGTGTTGCAGGGCCTGTTCCTTCAGGCAGAAAGCGGCGACGGGCTGGGGGCGGTAAAGCACTTGGCGAAGCTGGTGATGCCGGTGCTGGATAGCCTGGATGCGGAAACCTCGATGAAAGACGTGGTTTACGACACCAGCACAATGACCTCGATGGTCAACCCGGACGGTTCTGTGAATGTGCGACTACCCAGCTCCATCGGCGAACTGCGCTTCGACAACATCCGCGTCGCAGGCGCGCCACAGGACCAGAGTTTCGGAAGCCTGACACTGAACAACATCGACCTGTCCCAGGCATCGCTGAAGATCAGCATGCGCCACTGAACCCGGCGGGATACGAAAAAGGCACCCTATGGGTGCCTTTTGCATTCATGCGGCGCTGGCGGCCTGGGGATGGTCTGGCAGAACCTGCACCGGGCGCTTCTCCGCGTCGATTGCGACGAAGCTGAACAGGCCGGTAATGGCCTTTTCACGGGAGGCGCTGTACATGTCCTCGACGAACACCTCGACCTCCACCTTGAGACTGGTGTTACCCACCTTCACCACGCGCCCCACCAGCTCGACGATGGAGCCCGCCGGGATCGGATGCTTGAAGTCGATGCGGTCACTGGAAACAGTCACTAGCGGCAAACGGCAGAAGCGCGTGGCGGTGATGAAGGACACTTCGTCCATCCAGGCCAGGGCAGTGCCGCCGAACAGGGTGTTGTGATGGTTGGTGCTGGGCGGGAATACCGCCTTGGTCACCCGGCTCTCGGACAGCTCGGTCCTGCGGGCGATTTCTTGCTCTCTCGGGGTCATGCCACTACCTACCTGAATCGAACCCATGTGGCTGCCACTCGTGCGGCGGCTCTTATCGATCTTCTGTGCGCTGCAGGATGGGCCGTTGCTCTCGACTGGCGGCACCAGCGGTGCGCGGGTTATCCCCTTCCCACGGCCAATAAAAAACCCGCCGAGGCGAACCTGGGCGGGTCTTTCGGGAGAGCTGGGGCGATTAGGCCAGCTTTTCCTTGATACGAGCTGCCTTGCCGGACAGGTCGCGGAGGTAGTACAGCTTGGCTTTGCGCACGTCACCGCGACGCTTGACGCTCAGGCTGTCGACCAGCGGAGAGTAGGTCTGGAAAGTACGCTCAACGCCTACGCCGTTGGAGATCTTGCGCACGGTGAACGCGCTGTTCAGGCCGCGGTTACGCTTGGCGATGACCACACCTTCGAAGGCCTGCAGACGGGAACGGTCGCCTTCCTTCACTTTAACTTGAACGATTACGGTGTCGCCCGGGGCGAAAGCCGGAATCTCTTTATTCATTTGTTCAGCTTCGAGTTGCTGAATGATCTTGTTGGTCATCGCTATGCTCCTAAGGCAGGCCTTCTGGGCGTGCCATCGATACGTTAACTATCGTCCCGCTGGCGGATGTATTCCTCCAGCAGCTTTTTCTCTTCTCCAGAAAGCGAGCGGCAATCCAGAAGATCAGCCCGGCGTTCCCAGGTGCGCCCAAGCGCCTGCTGCAAACGCCATCGCCGGATGTGTTCGTGGTTGCCGCTGAGCAGCACCTCAGGAACACGCTTGCCTGCATACAACTCCGGTCGAGTGTAATGCGGGCAATCGAGCAGGCCATCCGTAAAGGAGTCCTCCTCGGCGGAGTCCGCGTGGCCCAGCGCTCCGGGCAGCAACCGCGTCACCGCATCGATCAGCACCATGGCCGGCAGCTCACCGCCGGACAGGACGTAGTCTCCGATCGACCATTCCTCATCGACGTGCTCTTCAATGAAGCGTTCGTCAATGCCTTCGTAGCGCCCGGCGATGAGGATCAAAGCCTCCTCATTCACCAGCTCGCGCACGGCTGCCTGCTTCAGCTGGCGCCCTTGCGGCGAGAGGTAGATAACCTTCGCTCGATCCCCTGTCGCTGCCTTGGCTGCTGCCAGGGCTCGTTCCAGGGGTTGAATCTTCATCACCATGCCCGGGCCGCCACCGAAGGGCCGATCATCCACCGTCTGGTGGCGGTCCTCCGTGAAACTCCGTGGGTTCCAGCAGTTGAGCTTGAGCAGCCCCTGCTTCACCGCGCGGCTGGTAATGCCGTACTCGCTGATGGCGGCAAACATTTCGGGGAAGATACTGATAACTTCGACCTGCATGCTTTTCATGTCAGGCCCCTCAGAAATCAACGTCCCACTCCACCCGGATCTCGCCAGCGTCCAGATCGATCGACTGCACGCACTGCCCCGTATAGGGCAGCAGGCGCTCACGATCATCGAGGCTGCCAGCGCAGGGCTTGACCACCATCACATCGTTGGCACCGGTCTCCAGCAGGTGATCGATTCGACCGAGCAAGTGCCCGTCCTGGTTGATCACATTGAGACCTTCCAGCTGATGCCAGTAGAACTCGTCTTCGTCGAGCTCCGGCAGTTCGCTGCAAGGGACACAGATTTCGAATCCTGCGTAGGTACGAGCGACTTCGCGATCGTCCAACCCTTTCAGCCTTACCACCAGGACCTTGCCGTGTACGCGTCCGCTGACGACTTCGACCTGCTTTACCTCGTTGTCACGCTTGAGCGTCCAACGGCGGTAATCGAGCACGTTATCCAGCGGATCGGTGAAGGAGTAGACCTTCACCTCGCCACGTACGCCATGCACCGAGAAAATCTTGCCGAGAACGATCAGTTCATCGGCGGGAGCCGGCGTCGTGCTCATAAAGATGCTTAGGCAGCAGCCTTGGCAGCTTCCTTCAGCAGCTGAGCAACACGCTCAGACGGCTGGGCGCCCTGGCTCAGCCAGTAGCTGACGCGCTCCTGGTTTACGGAGAGCTTCACTTCTGCACCGGTGGCGACCGGGTTGAAGAAGCCGATACGCTCTACGAAGCGACCATCGCGCGCATTGCGGCTGTTGGTCACGGTCAGGTGGTAGAAGGGGCGCTTCTTGGAGCCGCCACGGGCAAGACGGATGGTTACCATTGAACTTCGTTCCTATAGTCGGTGCTTTTCAAGCAATGCACACACATGGGCCATGGGCCCGAAAGGCCGCATATTCTAAGGATTATGCGGCCGATTGCAAATCTCTTTTTGCTGGCCGCCGGTCGGCGGCCGGGGCTCACATCTTCGGCATGCCACCGGGGAACATGCTGCCCATACCGCGCATCATCTTGGCCATGCCGCCCTTGGCGGTGACCTTCTTCATCATTTTCTGCATCTGTTTGTGCTGCTTGATGAGACGCCCCACGTCCTGCACCTGGGTGCCGGAGCCCAGCGCGATGCGGCGTTTGCGCGAACCGCTGATCACTTCCGGGTCGCGACGCTCGGCAGGCGTCATGGAGTTGATGATCGCCTCCATCTGCTTGAACTGCTTCTCCGCGGCGCTCTGTGCGTTGCCCATCTGAGACAGGTTGACGCCGCCGAGCATCGGCAGCTTGTCCATCAGGCCGCCGAGACCGCCCATGTTCTTCATCTGTTGCAGCTGATCGCGGAAGTCCTCGAGGTCGAAACCCTTGCCCTTCTTGATCTTCTTCGCGAGCTTCTCGGCCTTCTCGCGATCCATGGTCTGCTCGGCCTGCTCGATCAGGCTAAGCACATCGCCCATGCCGAGGATGCGGGAGGCCACGCGGTCCGGGTGGAAGGGGTCGAGCGCTTCGGTCTTCTCGCCCATGCCGAGGAACTTGATCGGCTTGCCGGTAATGGCGCGTACCGAGAGCGCGGCACCACCACGGGCGTCACCATCGACCTTGGTCAGCACCACGCCGGTCAGCGGCAGGGCGTCGTTGAAGGCCTTGGCGGTGTTGGCGGCGTCCTGACCGGTCATGGCATCGACCACGAACAGGGTTTCCACCGGTTTGATCGCGGCGTGGACCTGCTTGATCTCATCCATCATCTCGGTGTCGACGTGCAGGCGGCCTGCGGTGTCGACGATGACGACGTCAATGAACTTCAGCTTGGCTTCGCGAATCGCCGCCTCAGCGATATCCACCGGCTTCTGGCTGGTATCGGAAGGGAAGAAGGTGACGCCAATGTCATTGGCCAGGGTTTCCAGCTGTTTAATAGCCGCCGGACGGTAGACGTCCGCGGAAACCACCAGCACGGACTTCTTCTTGCGCTCTTTAAGGAAGCGCGACAGCTTGCCCACGGTGGTGGTCTTGCCCGCACCCTGCAGACCGGCCATCAGGATCACCGCCGGTGGAGCGGCATTCAGCGCCAGGTCCTCGTTGGCAGCGCCCATCAGCTCGACCAGTTCGGCCTGGACAATCTTCACGAAGGCCTGACCAGGGGTCAGGCTCTTGGAAACCTCGGTACCGACCGCACGGTCCTTGATCTTGGCAACGAAGTCCTTCACCACCGGAAGGGCGACGTCGGCCTCGAGCAGAGCCATGCGCACCTCGCGCAGGGTGTCCTTGATGTTGTCCTCGGTCAGTTTGGCCTTGCCGGTGACATGGCGCAGCGTCTGTGAGAGGCGGTCGGTAAGGTTTTCAAACATGCGCGTTCCTTTCGGGCTCTCGTGAGCCCCGGCTGAGCTTGCGGCAGGCGGCGGAGTATAACGAAGACTCGGCGTTGCCGACACCGCCAGCGGTCTTTCACCGGCAGGCCTTGTATGCCACACTCACTGCCTTTCGGGCTTGCCTTACAAGGACTTATGCACCCTCTGCTGCCCAGCCTCCTGGCTGCATTCCTCTATGCGGGCACTACTGGTTACCAGGGCTTTCGCCTTAGCCAGCGCACCACGCCGGACAAGCGCCTGCTTATCATCGGTGGCGGCGTGGCCCTGCTCGCCCATTGCGCCGCGCTCTTCCTCCAGTTGCTGACGCCGGCCGGGCTCTACCTGGACTTTTTCAACGCAGCCAGCCTGATCGCCGCAGCGGTGATCCTGCTGACCATCGTGGCCATCGCGCGGATTCCGATCGAAAACCTGCTGCTCCTGCTGTTGCCGCTCGGCGCCCTGACGGTGCTGGCGGCGGCGCTGGTGCCAGGCGGCACGTCCCAGGCCATCAATGAAGAACCCGGCATTCTCGCCCACATCCTGCTGTCGATCCTGGCCTATGGCCTGCTGACCATGGCGGTGTTCCAGGCGCTGCTGCTGCTGTTGCAGGACCACCAGCTCAAGCACAAGCACCCGTCCGGGCTGATCAAGAATTTCCCGGCCCTGCAGACGATGGAAAGCCTGTTGTTCGGCTTCCTCTGGGCCGGCTGGTGCCTGCTGTCGCTGTCGCTGATCTCCGGCTGGGTATTCGTCGAGAACCTGTTCGCCCAGCACCTGGCACACAAGACCATCCTTTCCTGCATCGCCTGGGTCGTGTTCGGCGTCCTGCTGTGGGGCCGCCACCAGCTTGGCTGGCGCGGGCACAAGGCTATCCGCTGGACCCTGGCAGGTTTCTGCCTGCTGATGCTGGCGTACTTCGGCAGCAAGCTGGTCCGCGAATTCATCCTCCACGTCTGACCATCCCATGCACGGACTGCTCGCCGGCCTTCTCCTCGGAATCACGCTCTCCCTGGTAGCCGGCGCGCTGGTCGCCTGGCTGGCGACGCGACGCCGCCATGGCGTGGAGATCCAGCCACAATCCCGCCTGCCCGTGGCGGTGGCCGATGCGCTGCAACGGGTTACCGTCAGCTCCATCATGATTCCCCGCAGTGAAATCCAGGGCATCGACCTGGACGCAACGCCGGACGAACTCCTGGTGCAGTTGCAGAACGCCACCCACACCCGCCTGCCGCTCTATCGCGAAGACATCAACCAGATCGAAGGCATTCTCCACCTGCGCCAACTGCCACGCCTGTTGACCGAAGGCCCAACCAGTGCCGAGCAACTGATGGCCGTGAGCCGTGAAACCTATTTCGTACCGGAAAGCACGCCGCTGCTGACCCAACTGGTGAACTTCCAGAAGCAGAAGCGCCGTCTTGGCATCGTGGTCGACGAGTACGGTGACGTGGTGGGGCTGGTCAGCCTGGAGGACATTTTTCAGGAGCTGGTCGGCGAATTTGGCAGCCTGGAAGACTTCGCCCCCAACCCCGGCATCCAGACCCGTGACGATGGCCGCTACGAGCTGGACGGCGCGTTGCACCTGCGCGAGCTGAACCGTGTGCTCGGCTGGCACCTGCCGTGCGACGGCCCCAAGACCCTCAACGGCCTGATCACCGAAGCACTCGAGCAGATTCCCGACTGCAGCGTGTGCCTGAAGGTCGGACCCTACCGCCTGGAAATCCTCCAATCCAGCGAAAACCGGGTACAGCGCGTACTCGCCTGGCGCGCCGGGCTTACGCCAAAGGCCTAGCAGCCACCTGCCCCAGCCTCCACGGCTGACCGGGGATTCCCCCGCCCTCCCCGACCCTGCCGACCATCCAGTCCGCCAGCGACTCACCCCAGACGCGATAGCCCAGCGGCGATGGATGATAGCCATCCAGCGCCAGGTAATCCGGGCGCATCTCCAAACGGGTAGCACAGCACGCCAGCCCTTCGCGCACCGCGAGCGCTCGCAACTGCCGGTCAAGCAAACGCGCCCGCCAACCCAGCAAATGACGCAGCAGCCAGGGCAAGGCACTGAAATGCTGCAAGGGCGGCACGCCGGCAAACGCAACCTGCGCGCCTCGCTCCACGAAATGTCGAGCCAGCGCCTGCTGGGATGCCTGCCAACTGCGGCTGGAACTGAAATGCGTGGTGTCGTTGACGCCGAAGACCAGCAGCACCAGGTCGACAGGCTCCTCCGCCACCTGCGGCAACAGCCGCTCCCGGGCTTCGCCGGCGGTGATGCCATTCTCGCCACAAGCCCGCCAGGCCACGGGACGGCCCAGACGCGACGCCAGCGCAGCGGCCAGTTGCCCGGGCAGGGCGAAGTCCAGGCAGGAGGCGCCGACACCCGCGACGGTGGACTCACCAATCAAAAGCAAACGCAGGGGCGCGCCCTCGAGCCCGCCCCCGGCAAGACCGCTCTCAGGCCCTGCGGCTGGCGCCAGGCGCAGGGCGGTACGGCGGGTATGCACAGCCATGGGCAGCGCCAGGGGCAGCAGCGGCAGCGCCGCTACCCACCAGCACAACCCGGCCAGGCGAATCACAGCTGGACGTCTACCGCCTGGGCCGAACGGGTCGCCTTGGCCCGCGCCAAGTCAGTGGATTCGTCCCGCGCCAGGGCCACTCCCATACGGCGCTGGCCGTCTACTTCCGGCTTGCCGAACAGGCGAAGGGCAGTATCCGGCTCGCTGAGGGCAGCGCCCAGGTTGCCGAAGCTGACCTGGCTGGACGTGCCTTCGACCAGGATCACCGCCGAAGCGGACGGCCCCACCTGGCGGATTGCCGGGATCGGCAGACCGAGGATGGCGCGCGCGTGCAGGGCGAATTCGGACAGGTCCTGGGAGATCAGGGTCACCAGTCCGGTGTCATGCGGACGTGGAGAAACCTCGCTGAACCACACCTGATCGCCCTTGATGAACAATTCGACACCAAAGAGACCGCGACCACCCAGGGCCTCGGTCACTGCCTGGGCAATGCGCTCCGACTCGGCGAGGGCCTTCGGGCTCATGGCCTGGGGTTGCCAGGACTCGTGGTAGTCACCCTTCACCTGGCGGTGGCCGATGGGCGCACAGAAGCTGGTACCGCCGACGTGGCGCACGGTGAGCAGGGTGATTTCGTAGTCGAAATCGATGAAGCCCTCGACGATCACCCGCCCCTTGCCGGCGCGACCACCTTCCTGGGCATAGTCCCAGGCCGTCTGGAGGTCAGCGTCGGACTTCAGCACCGACTGGCCCTTGCCGGAGGAACTCATGATCGGTTTGACCACGCAGGGGTAGCCAACGCTGGCCACGGCGGCGCGGTAGTCATCGAAGCTGTCGGCGAAGTGATAGGGCGAGGTGGGTACGCCCAGCTCCTCAGCCGCGAGACGGCGGATGCCTTCGCGGTTCATGGTCAACTGGGCAGCGCGAGCAGTGGGCACCACGGTGAAGCCTTCAGCTTCCAGCTCCACCAGGGTCGCAGTGGCGATGGCTTCGATCTCCGGCACGATGTAGTGCGGTTTTTCCAGCTCGATCACCGCACGCAGGGCGGCTCCATCCAGCATGCTGATCACATGGCTGCGATGAGCCACTTGCATGGCGGGGGCATCAGCATAGCGGTCAACGGCAATCACTTCGCAGCCGAGACGCTGCAGTTCGATCACCACCTCCTTGCCAAGCTCGCCGGAGCCGCACAGCAGTACACGGGTCGCGCTGGGCGACAAGGGGGTTCCAATACGGGGCATGTCGTTTCCTCGGGGAGTCAAGAAGCCTGGGTCGGGGACGTCATGAACAAGCCACTGGCCTTGGCGCGCTCGAAACAGCGCGCCAGGACCTCGCGGCGTTCGGCATTGTCCATGCGGCCCCAGCGGGTGATTTCATCGGCGGTACGCTGGCAGCCGCTGCAGATGTCATGGTCATCCAGCACGCAGACCTGCACGCAGGGCGAGCGGACGGGGCGCTCGGCGTCCATCAATCGTCCTGCTCCGCCAGGTCGCGCGCATAGCGCTGGGCGTTGTGTACATAGTGAGCGGCACTGGCTTCGAGCATCTTCTTCTGTTGCTCGGTCAGCTCGCGCACTACCTTGCCGGGAGAGCCCATGACCAGTGAGCCGTCGGGGATTTCCTTGCCTTCGGGAATCAGCGCATTGGCGCCGATGATGCAGTACTTGCCGATCTTCGCGCCGTTAAGGACCACGGCGTTGATGCCGATCAGGCTGAAGTCTCCCACCGAGCAACCGTGCAGCATGGCGTTGTGACCGATGGTGACGGAGCGGCCAATGTTCAGCGGATAGCCCATGTCGGTGTGCATCACAGTGCCATCCTGGACGTTGCTGTTCTCACCGATGTGGATCAGTTCGTTGTCGCCGCGAAGCACGGCGCCGAACCAGACGCTGGCACCGGCATCAAGGCGAACCTTGCCGACCAGGGTGGCATTGGGGGCGGCCCAACTGTCGGGGTGGGCTTCGACCTGGGCGGTTCCAAGGCGGTATTTCATCAGGCGCTCCTCGGAAGGGCTTATTTGAGTTTTATGAAGCTTTCGGGCGCACGGGTCATGTCGATCCGGACGTCGTACACCAGGTTGACCAGTTCGACGACCATGATCGCGGTCAGGCCCCAGATCTTGTATTCGCCATACTGGTAGCTGGGCACGTACCAGCTGCAGCCGAGGTAATCGATGCGGTGGGTCACCTGCCGGGGGTCGTCACGGAAGAATTCCAGCGGCACGCTGAAGACCGAGTCGATCTCACCGTCGTTGGCCTTGTACTGGACGAAGTCCGGAACCAGCCCCACAAAAGGCGTGACCTTGATGCCATGACGAGAGACCAGTGTGCTGAGCGGGCCGATGACCTCCACCAACCCCGGAGGCAGGCCCACCTCTTCTTCCGCTTCACGCAGGGCGGTGCGGATCAGGTCGGGGTCTTCGGGATCGCGACGGCCACCGGGAAAGGCGACTTCACCGCCGTGAGTGGACAGCCCACTGGCGCGCAGGGTCAGGACGAGTTCGGGCTCGTCGCTACGCGTGATAGGCACCAGCACCGCAGCTTCGGGGAGGTCGTGATCGGTCTCCAAGGTTCTCGGGGAGTAGCTCTGCACACGACGGAGCAGGTCATCCAGCATGGACTTTCTCATTGTTCTCGACTGCCGGGCATCATGGCACGAACCTTGGGGACGCCCAAGCCCCGCGCCGACCGGACGCACCATTCACCATCTTTGGTTTGCCCTGTACGCCGCTTGCCGTGCGGCACCATGCCGCGCCAAGATGAGCGCCTGAGCCAGAGGAACCCCGATGAAATTCTGCAGCCAGTGCGGCGGCCTGGTCGACCAGCGCATTCCCGAAGGCGATAACCGCCTGCGCTATGTATGCGAAAGCTGCCACACCATCCATTACCAGAATCCGCGCATCGTCGCCGGCTGCCTGCCAGTGTGGGAGCAGCAGGTGCTGCTCTGCCGTCGGGCCATCGACCCGCGCAAGGGGTACTGGACGCTACCCGCCGGCTTCATGGAGAACGGCGAGACCATGGAACAGGCCGCCACCCGCGAAACCCTCGAAGAAGCCTGCGCGCGGGTGCGCAACCTGAGCCTCTATACCTTGTTCGATCTGCCGCACATCAGCCAGGTGTACACCTTCTTCCGCGCCGAACTGGTAGACCTGAACTTCGCAGCCGGTGACGAAAGCCTGGAAGTGCGCCTTTTCCACGAACGGGATATTCCCTGGTCGGAGCTGGCTTTTCCCACCGTGGGCCGTACCTTAGAATGCTACTTCGCTGACCGCACCGGGCAGGTCTTCCCGGTGCGCAACGAGCCCTTGGCACCGTTGCTGGCCTACTACAAAAAAGCCTGACCGCTAATCTGCTTACTTGAACACTGTGGGGATGTCGTGCCGATGCGCTGGTTGCTAGTCGTACTAATCATGGGCCTTTCGGCTCTCGCCCAGGCGAGCACCACGCCGACGCTGGGTGGCAAAGCCATCGACAAGGTCATGGTGGTGAAATCGGAGCGCAAGCTGCTGCTGATGAATCGCGGTGACATTCTCAAGTCCTACCGCATCTCGCTCGGCAAGCAACCGCTCGGCGCCAAGCTGCGCGAAGGCGACCAGCGCACTCCGGAAGGCTTCTACTGGATCGACTGGCGCAAGACCAGCGACAGGTTCAATCTTTCCATGCACATCTCCTACCCCAATGCCCGCGATGCCGCCAAGGCCCGGGAAAAGGGCGTATCGCCGGGCGGCATGATCATGATCCACGGCACCCCGCTGGATGAGGAGTACCCGGAGTGGTACTTCCATACGCTGGACTGGACCGAAGGCTGCATCGCCATGAGGAACTCGGACATGCGCGAAATCTGGAGCCTGGTGAAGGACGGCACCCTGATCGAGATTCGCCCCTGAGTGCATCAGCCACAAAAAGGCGCCATCTGGCGCCTTTTTTGTGGGCTTCTCCCTGGATCAGGCTGAACGACGCGAAGCCCGGCAAGTGGCCGGTTCGAAGGATGGATTGTGCCTGCGCTCTGCAATTGCCCCCCGCTACACGATGAGGGGCGAGTTCATTCGCGAATCGCGGCCCCTTCCCCACACGCCGGCAACGCCCCGCACTGCCCCTTGATAGTGATCCCGGCGGCCAGCGGCGCCGCCAGGCGCGGATCTTGGGGCGCCAGTTGGCGAGCGCAGGCCCGCGCCTGACTCGCCTGGGCCGTACAACCTTTCTCGTTGAGCACCTCGGAGAGATTGAACCAGCCCAGCGCATAGTCCGGCTTGCGCTTCAGGCTTTCACGCAAGGCACGCTCGGCACCGTCGCGATCGCCATCTGCATAGCGCGCGTTTGCCAGGGCGAAGAGCGGCAACGGCTCCTTCGGCCAGTGTTCGGCAGCGGTGCGGTAGGCACGCTCGGCCACTGGGCGCTGGGCGGTTTCCTCTAGGTCACTGGCGGCCTTGAGCCAGGGCTCCAGCTGCGCCTCTGCCGGTAGCTGGTCCGCAGGGACCGTCACTACGGCCCAGCGCTCGGCGCGCTGCCAGGTGCGGTCGAAACTGCGCAGGTCGGTGACCCAGCGTTTTTCGGTGCCGGAACGCAGCACCAGTTCATCCTTGCTGCGATCGAAACCCACCGCTACTGCGAAGTGCCAACGCGGCAGCCAGTCCAGGCCAAGGTTTTGCATTACCAGCACCGGATTACCGGCCGCCACTTGTGCCAACAGCGCATCCAGACTTGGTTGCAGCGGGTAGACCAGCATGCCGTGCTGGCGCGCGGCGGCCACCAGTTCCAGCTTCAGGCTGCCCTGCCTGGCGGGGAGATAGACCTTCGGCGTAAGCGCCTCAGGCGAGGTCTGCACCCCGCGATGCACCAGCACCGTCGCCAGGGCCGCCGGGCCGCACTGATAGATCTCCTGCGGGTAGAACGGCGTCTGGGTCAGTTCCACCCGTTGCGGCAGTCGATCGCTCTGCGGTGACAGCATGGGTTGCTGTCCGGCACAGCCCGCAAGTGCCAGCGTCAGCAAGGCAAGCCAGAGCCGCATCAGTTGATGCACTTGATGAAGCTGAAGATGTCCGTGGCGCAGAGCATGTCGGTGATGATGAAGATCACCAGGAACAGCACGATGATGCCCACCCAGCCACCGGCCGGTTCCTGCTCCAGGCGCTGGTTGAACTGCTGCAGTTCGGCCGGGGTCAGGCTGGCGATTCGCGCTTCCACCTGTTCACGCGGTACGCCAAGGGATTCGAGCTTCTGCTGCACCTGCTTGTCGTCGAGCATGGCGCGCAGTTGTGCCTGGTCCACCGGTTGCTGCTGCGGCAACTGCTGCTCCTGCAGGGCCTGGGGGGTGCCGATCATGGCGGCCTGGGCCAGGGGCACCTGGGCGAGGAAGAGGAACTGACTGGCAATCAGGCAGGACGCGAGACGACGGTTGCAAGGACGCGAGAGCATGGTGGTTTCTCCAGATATTGTGGCCAATTGACCACGGAACGTGTTTTCCGGTTCCAGCTTTCCTAAAACAAACGCGGAAAATTCACCCTGACATTCAGATTATTGCTGAACTTCGGCCGGCAGCTATAGAATGCGAAACATTCCCATTTGCTTCCGAGTCCAGCTCTTGAATCACGGTGCCGACGCCCTTCCGCCTCCGCCGGCCGAATCCCTGCACAAGCTCTACAGTGACCACCATGGTTGGCTGACGGGCTGGCTGCGCCGTCGCCTGGGCTGCCCACAGAATGCCGCCGACCTCGCCCAGGACACCTTCCTGCGCGTGCTGCTGGCACGGGAAAAACCGGTGATCCTGGAGCCACGCGCCTTCCTCACCACAGTGGCCAAGCGCGTACTGGCCAACCACTACCGCCGCCAGGACATCGAGCGGGCCTACCTCGAAGCCCTCGCCGCGCAACCCGAAGCCCTGGCTCCGAGCGAAGAGGAACGCGCCATCATCCTGGAAACCCTGGTGGAGCTGGACCGCCTGCTGGACGGCCTGCCAGCCGTGGCGAAAAAGGTCTTCCTGCTGGCCCAGGTTGACGGCATGACCTACGCCGAAATCGCCGACCAGCTCGACATTTCCCTCTCCACCGTCAAGCGCCAGATGGTCAAGGCTGCCCAGCGCTGCTACTTCGCGGAGAGCTTCTGAGATGAACCTCTCTGCCGTGGACCGCAGCCGAATCGCCCCGGCCGTCGCCGAGCAGGCGGTCGAATGGCTGGTGGAGCTGCAGGGTGGCGATTTCAGCGACCAGCGTCGGCAGGCATGGCAGGACTGGCGCGCCGCCGACGCCGAACATGAACGCGCCTGGCAGCGTATCGAGGCGATCAACCTTGGCCTGCGCAGTCTGGACGCGCCGCTGACCCTGGCAGCCTTGGGCGCCCCCGCCCATCGCAGCCGCCGCGAGGCCCTGAAACTGCTGGCGCTCTGCGCACTGGTGGGCGGCGGTGCGATCAACCTGCGCGACGGCGCACCCCTGCTGGCCCTGCGCAGTGACGAGGCCACCGGTATTGGCGAACGCCGAGCGCTCAATCTGGCCGATGGCTCGCGCCTGGAGCTGAACACCGCCAGCGCTGTGGATATCCGCTTCGATGCCGGGCAACGACTGATCGAGATGCGCCAGGGGGAAATCCTCGTCGAAGCCGTCAGCGACTCACGTCCGCTGCGCATCCACACGCCTCAGGGGCTGATCGAAAGCCGTGGCGGCCGCCTCAACGTGCGCATCCTCGAACGCAGCAGTCGGGTCAGCCTGTTCGATGGCAGCGCCGATCTGCTGGCCGACGGTCAGAGCCAGTCGCTGCTGCCCGGCCAGCAGGCCAACCTCTCGCCGACGCGCATCGGTCCACCGAGAAGCGCCAGCGAAGACAACGTGGCCTGGACCCAGGGCATGCTGGTTGCCAGCCATATGCGCCTGGACGACTTCCTCGCCGAACTGGGCCGCTACCGTCGCGGCCACCTCGGCTGCGACCCAAAGGTGGCCGGGCTGCTGATCTCCGGCAGTTACCCGCTGGACAACACCGAACGCATTCTCGCCATGCTGCCCAAGGCGCTGCCGGTGGAGGTGCACAGCCTGACCCGTTACTGGGTCAAGGTGCACCCGCGCGCCACGAGCTGATGACGGAGTACCGAATCGATGGGTATCGCTGCGCTCCACGCCATCCTTCGACTCGCCCCCTGTGCAGGAGGGCGTTGAGCCCAAGACGACACCCATAACGTTTTTTGCGAAAGCTGAGCCTTTTTTTCGATCTCGCGTGACAAGGCAGGCAGAGACGCTTCCTTTTTACCGACGAGACGCCGCCATGCAGTCCCCGCAACGCCTTCGTACCCTCCCCCGCACACCCCTTGCCCGCGCCCTGATGCTGGGCCTGGGCCTGGCAGCCGTCCTGCCCGCGCCGACCATTGCCGCCAGCCTGGAAATCAGTGCCGAAAGCCAGCGCCAAGCCTTCGACATTCCCGCAGGCCCGCTGGAGTCGGCGCTCAATCAATTCGGTCGCGAGGCCGGCGTGCTGCTGTCCTTCAGCCCCGAGCTGACCGCGGGCCGCCAGACCCAGGGCATGCACGGTCAGTACGGAGTCGACGAGGGCCTGCGCCAGCTGCTGGCCGGTAGCGGCCTGCATGCCGTGGCGCAGGATGGCGGCTACAGCCTGCAGTCCAGCGGCGCGGCCATCGAAGTGGACCGCCAGGTCGTGATCGGCTCCCGCGCACCTACCAGTATCAGCGAGCTGCCTGGCACCGTCTGGATCATCGACGCCCCTCAGCTGCAGGAGCAGACCAAAGGTGGCGTACCCTTCAAGGAAGCCCTGGGCCAGTTGATCCCCGGCCTCGACATCGGCCCACAGGGTCGCACCAACTACGGCCAGAACATGCGTGGCCGCAGCGCCCTGGTGATGATCGACGGCGTCTCCCTGAACAGCTCCCGCGGCATCAGCCGCCAGTTCGACTCCATCGACCCGTTCAACGTCGAACGCATCGAAGTGCTCTCCGGCGCCAGCGCGGTCTACGGCGGTGGCGCCACCGGCGGCATCATCAACATCGTCACCAAAAAGGGCGAGTCAGGCCCGGCACGCTTCAACAGTGAAGTGGGCCTGCGCAGCGGCTTCGAGACCAGCCAGGACCACGACTGGCGCGTCGCCCAATCCGTCAGCGGTGGCAGTGAGCAGATCAAGGGCCGCGCCTCGGTCGCCTACCAGAAGAACGGCGCCGCCTACGATGGCAGCGGCGACCAGGTGATGCTCGACATCACCCAGACCGACCTGCAGTACAACCAGTCGGTGGATGTCATGGGCAGCCTCGACTTCGCCTTCGCCAACGGCCACAGCCTGAGCCTGGGCGCCCAGTGGTACGACTCCGGTTACGACGGTGACAAGGGCGTCGACCTAGGCCGCAACTTCCGTGGCCTGCGCGGCCTGGAGCCTTTCGAGATCGAAGGTGGCGCCAGCTTCGACCGCGAACCGCGCACCGAGCGCCAGCAGTTCAACGCCACCTACCACGCCCCCGAAACGCTCGGCCACGACCTCTACCTTCAGGCCTACTACCGCAGCGAGGAAATGGCCTTCCAGCCCTACCCGAGCATCGCATTCACCGGCACCGGCGCGATCAACCCTGCCCGCGCCTATTACTCCGCCTCGCAGCAGGACACCGACTACTACGGGTTGAAAGCCGTTCTGGTGAAGGAATGGGAGCGCTTCACCCTGACCTACGGCGCCGACATCGAGCGCGAAAGCTTCGACTCCGACCAGGCGCTGTTCGACCTGAACACCGCCGCTCAGACCGGTGGCCTGGTGGCCGACGAATACGCCAAGGTCGGCCGCTACCCCGGCATCGACACCGACAGCAACTCGCTGTTCACCCAGGGCAGCTGGCGCGCCACCGACGCCCTGACCCTGTCGGGTGGCGTGCGTCGCCAGCGCACCAACAACGACGTTGGCGACTTCGTCGCGGCGGCCCAGCAGATCCAGATCAGCAAGGGCAACGGCACCAGCGCCGACGCCATTTCCGGCGGGGAAAAGGACTACCAGGTCGACCTCTACAACTTCGGTGCCGTCTACAAGCTGAACAAGGCCCAGCAAGTCTGGGCCAACTACTCCGAGGGCTTCGAGCTACCCGACCCGGCCAAGTACTACGGCCAGGGCACCTACTCCGCCGCGCCGATCAACGGCCGCTGGGTGCTGCAGAAGGGCGTGAACGTGAAGGACTCCGCCCTCGACGGCATCAAGACCAAGCAGGTGGAACTCGGCTGGCGCCACTACGACGGCAGCCTCGATGCCCAGTTGGCAGCCTTCTATGCCTGGTCCGACAAGAGCATCACCTACAACCGCACTACCCTGCTGGTGGAGCAGTTGGACAACAAAAAGCGCAACTACGGTCTGGAAGGTCAGGCCAACTATTGGCTGACCGAGAACTGGCAGGTGGGCACCAGCGCGCTGGCAATCCGCTCGCAGCAGAAGATCGACGACCGCTGGCAGAAGCAGGACGTGACCGCCGCCAGCCCCTCCAAGCTGACCGCCTTCATCGGCTGGCGTGACGACGACACCAGCCTGCGCCTGCAAGGCGTGCGCACCTTCAATCTCTCAGACGACGGAAATGTCCTCGCCAACGGCCAGTTCGACGGCAACGACCACAAGATCGACGGCTACACGACCTTCGACTTGCTGGGCAGCCAGGTCCTGCCGGTGGGCACCCTAAACTTCGGCATCCAGAACCTGCTGGACAAGGACTACACCACCGTCTGGGGTCAGCGCGCTCAGGTGTTCTACAGCGCCAACATCCCCGCCGACCTGTTCGATTACCACGGCCGTGGCCGTACCTACAGCCTGAGCTACAGCGTGGAGTTCTGACCGCCCTCTCCCCCTCCCCTCCCCCGGAGGGAGAGGGGTGACTCGCGCCTGACAGGGAGTAGCCCCCTGATGCCCACGCGTTGCCTGAGTCTCTGCAGAAGCGGTGGGGCAATGGCTGCGCCCCGTCAGTAGGCCGAGCGGAATCGTTGCGTAGGGGGATGAGCGGCATGGATGCCGCGAGAGGCGTGTGGGGCCATGGATGGCCCCTCACGCCGTGCCCCCGGAGCAATGATGGAGCAAGGGAACCCGGCGAAGCCGGGCCGGATGCAGGGGCAAGACCTTTGCTTCCTTTGGGGCGTTTGCCAAAGGGAGTCGTCCGGGGGGACGAAACCAAAAACATCCTCGGAACTCGGTAATTAGCTTGGCTCAGCGCGTTCTAGCAACACTTAACGCAGACATAGCCAATTCATTCGCCAAGCGGGCCGCAGGTCCGCCCCTCAATAGGAAACCGTCTTGTCCTTCGGTCCGATGTTCCAGCGGAACCAGTCGTCCAGCATGGTTTTCTCGTAACGCAGGCGGTCGTTGCTGAAGTAGTAGTTGCCGTGTTGCAGGTAGGACTGGTCGATCACCGTGGCATCGCGGCTGACCAGGGTCTTGCCGTCCTGCTCCAGGCTGTAGTGCAGCTTGATCCTGGGCCAGGTCACCTCACGCATGAAGCGCACATCCTGGAAGTTCACCCGCCAGGGTTCGTACTGGCCGGCGAGGTCGATGTCGAGGATATCGACCTTGAGGGTCTGTCCGGGCTGCAGGTAGCGCTTGCCGAGTTTCTCGATATGCGCCTTGAGGTCCTTCAGTACGAAGTCATCCGCGCCCCGGCCGTAATCGCGGTACAGACGCGCGTCGCTGTACTTCTCCGGGTGGGTGAAGCTGACCTCGGTGGTGGATGCCAACGCACTCGGGGAAAGGATCAACAGGGCCAGCACGATGAGGGGCAACGTGGGTCGCATGGAACACCTCCTGACGGTGATGCGGGGCACCGCCAGGCTCAGTGTACGCCCGTCAATGCGAACGCGAAGCGGCTCCAGTCGGACGGTTCAGACCAGCGCCAGCACGCCGCCCCCCAACGGCAACAGGCCAACCAGCGGCAGCACCCAGCGGGTCTGCCAGGCCAGCAGCGCCACTAGCAGCAGGCCGGCCAGCATCAACTGGCAAAGCCAGATCACACTGCCGATCTCGCCGCCCAATTGGGCGATGCTCAGGGCCAGGGCAAGCAGCATGGCGAACACCGCCCCCACCCGCAGCAAACGGACGCGCGACTCACTCGGGGCACCGCTGAAAAACAGTTTGTGCTGGCGCGACATGGCCAGCGCCAGGCCGGTCATGGCCAGGTAGCAGAAGGCAAAACTGAGGACCAGCATTAAGCGCTCTCCTCCACCAGGCGACGGCGCACGCGGGGCGCCTTCGCCACCTGCGGTTGCGAGCGTCGCCAGGCCAGCAAGCCGCAAAGAGCGCCAGATGCCAGCAGCACCAGATCGATACCGGCCATATCCCAATCGCCGCGCACCAGGGTGGCCAGCAGGCTGCCTTCGGGCGTGACCAGAGCATTGAGCAGCGGCAGGCCCAGGGCCAGGACAGTCACGACGGCGAGCACGTCGCGGGCGACCTTGCCACTGTTGCGGCGCAGCACCGCCCAGACCGCCACCAGCACCCAGACACCCACGAAAACCCAGGTTTCCGCGCTGGCGCGCTCGGCCATGCCGGCCGGGAGCAGGCGATTGCCGTAGAGCAGGCCCAGGCTGGCGACCGGCAGACCGCCAACCACCGCGCCGTTGAGCGCACGGACCAGGCCGATGCCATAGCCGCCGCGCGCTTCGCGCTTGCGCAGCCAGACCTGCAAGCCGGCCACCAGCATGGCGCAGCCCATCAGGCCGAGCAGCAGGTAGAGCGCACGGACGATCTGCCCGCCGAACTGTGCCATATGCAGGTTGGCCAGCCAGGCGTAGCTCTTGTAGCCGGGGCTGTAGGGCTTCTGTTCATGGAGCAGCTCACCGCTGGCGGCGTCGTAGGACAAGGTCCACTGGAAGTCGACGATGCCGGAACGGTCGTAGCGGCGGATGTCCACCACCGCTGCGGCGTCACCCGGATGGTGCACGCTGATCCAGCCGGTTTCGTTACCGCCCCAGCGTCGATGGGCATCGGCCACCAGGCCATCCAGGGAGGTCGCCGGCGGTGCGGGGCGCTTCACCTCCTCGCGGTGGTAGGCGCCCATGGTGTCGTTGAAGAACGCTTCCGCGTTGCCCTTGTAGGCCAGCTGGATGCCGGCGGGCATGTAGAAGACGACGAAGATCGCCAGGCCCGTGTAGGCGATGAGCAGGTGGAACGGCAGCCCCACCACCCCGAACAGGTTGTGGGCGTCCAGCCAGGCGCGCTGGCCGTTGGCGTCCGGGCGCAGGGTGAAGAAGTCCTTGAAGATGCGGCGATGGATGATGATGCCGCTGATCAGCGCCACCAGCATGAACATCGCGGCGATGGCCACGATGTACATGCCGATCATGCCGGCGTTGAGGTCGTAGTGCAGGGTGAAGAAGAACAACCCACCCACGGTTTCCGGCATCGCTTCGCCGGTCGCCGGGTCGAGGGCGAAGCGCACGAACTCGCTTTCGTCGGCCGGCTCGTAACCGGCCCAGTAGAAAGGTTCGCGCTCGCTCGGCGGGCGGATCCAGATGGCATGGGCGTCCGGTGCCTTGGCCAGCATGGCCTCGCGCACCTGGTCGACGGTCATGCTGTGGCTGGACGGCTCGTGCAGCGCCGGGCGCATCCAGCGCTCCAGCTCCTTGTCGAAGCAGGCGATGCTGCCGGCGAAGAAGATGACGAAGAGCAGCCAGGATGGCAGAAGCCCGCCCCAGGTGTGCAGTCCCACCATGGATTGGCGCAGGCTCATGGTCGTACTCCGAAATCGCTGGGCAGGCAGGCCGCCAGGGCCATCAGTGCCGTCACCCCGGCCAGCACCAGCCAGGCGCGCAAGGCCGAACGCACCGCGAAGGCATAGATGATGGCGAAGGTGTAGACGGCGAAGCAGGACAGGCTGGCGAACACCACCCGGTCACTGCGCACCAGCGGCAGATAGACGGACAGGAACGCCGTGGCGGCATAGGCCGCGGCATAACCGCCGAGGATTGCCGCCAGCACCCGCGCGGTCACGTTCCAGCGCGTGGAGATCTTGGCTTTGCTCACGTTGCTTCCTTGGTCGAGGGCCCCTGACAAGGAGTATTCCGACAGGATGGAAGGAGTTTTCAGAAACACATTGAGAATTATTTACACCCAGCAGCTAAATGCAACCGAGAATTTGTATCGATACAGGCACAACGACCCCAATCCGACTATCCACGACATCTGGTCGGAGCGCGCATCGGCCGTCGGTCATTGCGGTTCGAACTTTGCACATCTCCTGGCGTCCATCGACTCATCGCTCCATCAACCAGGTGACAGGCCATGTACAACCCATTCCAGATCCTCACCGACGCTTTCCAGGCCGAATACCGGGTCAACCTCAGTCTCGTAAGCCCGGACGGCAGCATCATGCTGACCCTGACCAACGAACGCGGCGTGGTGGCGCGGCGGATGATCAGCGCGGCTCAGCGCAATGACCCGGTACGCCTGCAGCGGGTAATCGAAAGCGTCCGCTTGGGCATCGCCATCGAGAGTGGTCACAAGGTGGGGGAACTGCTCACCAGCATGACCGGCGGCCATGTGGCGCCGGTGCGCACGGGGCGGGTCAACGCCGCACAGATAGCGCGCATCTGATGCACGCTATCCGTGCACGGGGTCAGGCCTCGCCTTCGGCCTCGACCTGACGACGCAGGCGCTGCCGACGCGGCGGGGCATCGATCTGCACCGAAGGGAAGCGCGAAGACGCGAACCGCACCACAAGGATCGCCAGGGCCAGTAGCAGAATGGCTCCAGACACATACACCACGCCCAGATCCGGCCGGTGGTGATGCGAGACATCGGAAATCAGCAGGCGGGTCAGCGCAGTGATCGCCACATAGATCAGGAAGCGCACCGGCATGTGGTTGGTCTTGAAGTAGATGCCGACCATGGCGCCCAGCTCGAGGTAGATGAACAGCAGCAGGATGTCATCGACCGTGATGTGCCCCTTCTCCACCATCCCCAGAAACGCCACAACCGCGGCCCAGGCGGTGATCCCGCCGATGGCGAACAGCGCCAGATAGTGGAAGCTCTCCACGAGGAGATTGCCCAGCGATTCGGCCAGGCCATGCACGTTTTCGCGCAACTCTTCAGCCCAGTTGATCTTCACGATACAGCTCCTTGGTACGACGGGCCCGATGGTGCCGGGCGAAAGTGACAGGGGAGTTATGCAGGATGAGGGCCGCAACGGGCCTTGCGCCACGAGGCAGGTTGTCGCAGCCCTTGCGTGGCCCGGGCAGCTACTATGCTTGGGCTCCAGTGGAATCCAGGCCGATCCGCAGCGCGGGCTGGCGTCGATGGGCAAGTGGAAATTTCCTACGGACTATTTCCATTTGCCATCATTCCGAATACTGTACGCGCATCCAGTATCTTTAACCCAATTATCAAAGGTGAGGGGTGATGAATGGCCGTCGAAGTGGTGTACCGCAGCAGCCGCGATCCGGAGCGCCTGTTCATGGATAAGGCCGAAGCCGATCGATACGACAAGATGCTCGAGCTGGCCGAGTCCCTGGCCGAAGTCCTGCAAAAGGCGGTGCCCTCGCTGAGCGAACAGCAGGTGGAAGACATCGGCATTTTCATGGCCAAGCACCGCGATACCTTCGCCCGCGCCTTCAAGAATCAGCCGGATGCACTGGCTGAGCTGGAGCTGCCGAGCGAGTAGTCCCGTCCCTGCCCTCCTCCGTTCGAGAGGAGGGTGCTGTTTCCCCAATTGACGCCAAATCGAAGAAGGTCTAGTTTCGCCAGGTCCCTTTCCGGGGCCTCATTACCTTCGGCGATCCCCAGATGCCCAACGCAAGCGCCCATACCGCGATGACCACCGATCCTGTCGGTGCCCGCGTGCGCGCCCGCCTGTCGCCGATGTCCCCACCTGTCGCACCGCCGCCTGCCGTGCGGGCCGGCTTTCCGCCGCCGCCCCCGTACGTGCTGCTCGGCTGATCACCAGCCACTGATACCGCTCCGGCCCTGACCACTTTCGGTCGGTGTTCGCGCACGCCGGAGCCTGTTGCTGCTCACTGACAGGTGAACATTCATGACGTTGGACAAATCCGTCTGGGGCGCGACTGCCTCGACCTCGTTATTCGTGCTGCTGTGGAGCAGTGGCGCGATCTTCGCCCGGCTGGGCCTGGACCACGCCTCGCCCTTCGCCTTCCTCACCCTGCGCTTCGCCCTGGCCTTCGCCACCCTGTTGCTGCTGTGCAACTGGCGCGGCCAGGGGCTACCGGAACGCGGCAGCTGCTTGAAAGTGGCGGGCATCGGCCTGCTGCTGATCGGCGGCTACACCATCTGCTACCTGCTGGCGCTGGATAACGGCATCACCCCCGGCGTGCTCGCCGCACTGCTCGGGGTGCAGCCGATCCTCACGCTGGTGGTGCTGGAACGACGCTTTCCCCTGGCGCGCCTGTTGGGCCTGGGCATCGCCCTTGGTGGGCTGGTGTTGCTGGTGTGGCAGAGCATCGGCAAGGCGCAGGTGACCACCCTTGGGCTGATCTACGCCCTAGCCTCGCTGGGCAGCATGACCTTCGGCGCCATCCTGCAGAAAGGCTTGCAGCAATCGCCTATGCAACTGTTGCCCATTCAATACGGCGCCAGCCTGCTGGCCTGCCTGCTCCTGGTGCCTTACAAGCCCTTCCACTTCGAGGCGACCCTGGACTTTGCCATTCCCTTGCTGTGGCTGGCGCTGGTGATCTCGGTGGTGGCACAGCTGCTGCTCTATCGGCTGATGCAGGCGGGTAATCTGGTGAACGTCACCAGCCTGTTCTACCTGGTGCCCGTAGTAACGGCGGGGATGGACTACCTCTTCCTCGGCAACACGCTGGCGCCCCTCGGCCTGGCCGGGATGGGCGGGATACTGGCGGGACTGGTGCTGGTGTTCGGCGTGGGCAGCCGGAGCGGCTGAGGCCCGCTCTCCAGCCCCTCTCCCGGAAACGGGAGAGGGGACTCTAAGCCGATCGTTGGCACAGCCCTGTAGGGGTGAATTCATTCGCCATGCAGGCCTCAGGCCTGCCCGTCTCTTGCCCTACGGCAGCTCCAATGCCTGCACCAACGCCTTGAGAAACCGCGCCGCCTCACCACCGGTTACCGCCCGGTGGTCGAAGGTCAGTGAGAGCGGCAGCACCGGGTGGATCTCCACCTTGCCCTGCCAGGCCACCACTTCATCGCGAATACCGCCGGCTCCGATGATCGCCACCTGGGGCGGCACCACCACCGGGTTGGCGTAGCGGCCGAACAGGGTGCCGAAGTTGGACAGCGTAATGGTGGCGCCCATCATTTCCTGGGGCGGGATGGAACGTGCCTTCACGTCTGCCCGCAGCCGCGCCATGCCTTCCTTCAGGTCGTCCGCACTGCGCCCGCCAACGTTACGCAGCACCGGCACGAAGAGGCCATCCGGCGTGTCGACGGCGATGCCGAGGTCGAGTTTGTCGTGCTGGCGGATGGACAGCGCGCGGCCGTCGAACCAGCTATTGAGGATGGGCTCCACCTCGCAGGCGGCGGCGATGGCCTTGCCCAGGCGGATCAGCGGATCGCGGGCTTCCGGCCAGCGGTGCAGGTCGGCATCGCCGAAGATGGTCACCGGCACCACTTCGGCGTGGGAACGCGCCATGTTGATCGCCATGCTGCGACGCACGCCGCGCAACCGTTCGCCACCGAAGCTGTCACGGGCCGTTTGCGCGGCCTGCTCCACATCGGCGCGGGTGACCAGGCCATCAGGGCCTGAGCCGGCCAGGACTGCCAGCTCCACACCCACCTGCCGGGCCAGTTGGCGCACCGCCGGGGTGGCGCGCGGCGCCAGGTGTTCGCGGGTGGAGGGCGCGGCGCCGACGAAGAAGCGGTCGGCCTGGGCATTGCCGCCGCCTTCCAGGCGACCCACTACGGTGCCGGCGTCAGCGTCCTCGCCTTCATAGCCGAGCAGTGGTTCGCCGACGTGGAGGATGTCGCCCTCCTTGCCAAAGGTCTTCGCCACAACACCATCGTGGGGCGCCGGAATGTCCACCAGGGCCTTGGCGGTTTCCACCGAGACGAGCAGTTGGTCGGCCTTGACGTTGTCCCCCGCCTTCACGTGCCACTGGACGATTTCCGCTTCCTGCAGGCCTTCGCCCAGGTCGGGCAGTTTGAAGTATTTCATCGTGCGCTCCTCGTCTCAGGCGTAGTTCAGCACCAGGTCGCAGGCCGCGAGGATGTCCTCGGGGCTGGGAAAATAGAGCTGTTCCAGGCGATACAGCGGCGGCGGGATGTCCGGCGCGGTGACCCGCTGGATCGGCGCCTGCAGGTCGAGCAGCGCGCGCTCGTAGAGACTGGCGGCGATCTCCGCGCCCACCCCGCAGCTGCGCGGCGCCTCATGGACGATCACGCAGCGACCGGTCTTGCGCACCGAGGCTTCCAGGGTGTCGAGGTCCAGCGGCTTGATGCAGGCGACGTCTATCACTTCGGCCGACACGCCCTGTTCTTCCAGACGTGCGGCTGCCTGCAGGGTTTCATGAACGCTGGCGCCCCAACTGATCAGGGTGATGTCCGAGCCCTCGCGCAGGGTGAAGCAGCTGTCCAGGGGCAGGCGCTTGCCATCGTCGATGATCGGTTGCGGGTTCATCCGATAGAGCCGGGTAGGTTCGAGGAAGATCACCGGATCCGGGTCATCGATGGCCGCCAGCAGCAGGCCATAGGCTCGCGCCGGCGAAGACGGGATGACCACGCGCAGGCCGGGGATGTGGGCGAACAGCGCCTCGGTGCTTTCGCTGTGGTGCTCCGGCGCGCGGATGCCCGCGCCCATGGGGCTGCGCAGCACCATCGGGCAGGTCAGCCGGCCACGGGTGCGGCAACGGATGCGGCTGGCGTGGGACACCAGGTGTTCCATGGCGGCGTAGATGAAGCCGAGGAACTGGATTTCCATCACCGGTTTCAGGCCCTGGGCGGCCATGCCCACCGCCAGGCCGGCGATCATGGCTTCCGCCAGCGGGGTGTCGATCACCCGCTTGAAGCCGAAGCGGTCGCGCAGGCCGAGGGTGGCGCGGAATACGCCGCCGTTGATGCCCACATCCTCGCCGAGGATGATGACGTTCTCGTCTTCCTGCATGGCGCGGTGCAGAGCCATGTTCACGGCTTCCAGCAGGGCGCGCTTTTCGGTGGTGGCGTTGAGGTTACTCATGGCGACCTCCTTCTTCGCGACGGGCGACCCGTTCCATCAGCATTTCCCGCTGATCGCCCAGTGCAGCTGGCCAGCGGGCGTAGACGTGGTCGAGTACCGAGTCCACCGGCTGGGTGCCAATCGTCTCGAAGTTATCCACAGCCGACTGCACCTGGCGCTGGCAGTCGGCGATCAGCGCCTGCTCGCGGCCTTCGTCCCAGACCCGGTGGCCGGCCAGGAAGGCCTGCAGACGCTTGATCGGCTCTTCCTGCCAGGCTGCCTTGACCTCTTCGGCGCTGCGGTAGCGGGTGGCATCGTCGGCGGTGGTGTGATCCCCCAGGCGGTAGCTGATGCACTCCAGCAAGACCGGCCCCTTGCCGTGGCGAGCACGGTCGAGCGCCCATTGCACGCGGTCGTAGACGGCCAGCACGTCGTTGCCGTCCACCTGTTCGCCATGGAAGCCGGCGCCGATGGCCTTCTGCGCCAGGGTCGGCGCGCCGCTCTGGATACGCCGGGGCACCGAGATAGCCCACTGGTTGTTGTTCACCACGAAAAGCACCGGCAGTTGCCAGGCACCGGCCACGTTGAGGGCTTCGAGGAAATCACCCTTGCTGGTGGCGCCATCCCCACAGGTGGTCACCACCGCGCGGTGCTGGCCACGAATCTTGATCGCCGTGGCTACGCCGCAGGCATGCAGGGCCTGGGTGGCGATGGGCACGCAGATGGGGAAGTCTTCTTTCGAGCGCGGGTCCTGGAAGTCGCTGCCGCGTTCGTCTCCGCCCCAGTAGAGGAGGATTTCTTCCATGCGCACGCCGCGCATCAGTTGCACGGCGGTGTCGCGGTAGTAGGGCACCAGCACGTCTTCGCCACGCATCAGGCTGCCGATGGCGACGCCGATGGCTTCCTGACCCAGGGTCGGGGCATAGGTGCCAATGCGGCCAGTGCGTTGCAGGGCCACCGCCTTCTGGTCGAAGAGGCGGGTCAGCACCATGCGACGGTAGAGGTCGGTGAGCAGGTTGAAGTCGTCGGCCCAGGCCGGCAGTTCGCCGACCAGCCGTCCCTCGGGGTCGAGGACGCGCGTGTAGGGCAGTACGATCCGGTTGGACATGGCAACTCTCCTTACACCTTTTGGGTGTCTGCGCAGGGCCCGGGGCTTGTGACTCCGGGAGCTAACGGGCCGGGCCGCTGGTTGGCGGCCGTTCAGCCGAACAGCAGGCGCTCGGCCAGGGCGTCGGCGACCCGTGCGGGGGATCGCTTGTCGGCCTGGGCGTGCGCGTAGATCTCAGTGAGGCGCTGGCTGATCCGCGACAGGTGCGCGGTAATCGCCGGCAAACCGGCGCCCTTGTGCTTGAGGGCGACGTAGATGAGCCCGCCGGAATTGATCACGTAATCCGGCGCATAAAGGATGCCGCGCGCTTCCATCTCGTCGGCGATTTCAGAGCTGGCGAGCTGGTTATTGGCTGCCCCAGCCACCGCCGCGCAACGCAACTGGCCCACGGTCTGGGCATTGAGAATGCCGCCGAGGCCGCACGGCGCGAGGATGTCACACGGCGTAGTGAGGAAGGAGTCGGCCGCCACCGGTTGGGCGCCCAGTTGCTCTATTGCCAGTTGCACGCGACCGGTGTCGAGGTCGCTGACCAGCAGTTCGGCGCCCACTGCATGGAGCTGTTCAGCCAGGGCATAGCCCACGTGGCCGAGGCCCTGCACGGCAACGCGCAGGCCTTCCAGGTCATCGCTGCCGAGGCGCGCGTGGGCGGTGGCGCGGATACCGGCGAAGACCCCGAGCGCGGTGTGCGGCGAGGGGTCGCCAGCGGCGGTGGTGCTGGTGACATGGCCAGTCTGCTGGGCGATGCAGTCCATGTCGGCACTGGACGTGCCGCTGTCCACGGCGGTGATGTAGCGGCCGCCCAGGGACTCGATCATGCGCCCGAAGGCTTCGAACAGTGCAGCACGGTCATTCACGTGGGCCGACCGGATGATCACCGCCTTGCCACCTCCCTGGTCGAGACCGGCCAGGGCGGCCTTGTAGCTCATGCCCTGGGCGAGGCGGATGGCGTCGCGGATAGCACTTTCATCATCCGGATAGGCAAGGTATCGGCAACCGCCGAGAGCCGGACCGAGGCGCGTGTTGTGGATGGCGATGATGGCCTTGAGTCCGGTGACAGGATCGTTGGCGAGGTGCAGCGCCTCCAGCCGGGCGTTTTCCATCATGGCGAACATGGCGGGCTCCCTTCCTGACGTTAGGGCCAGTATAGGCCGAGCTTCGCCGTCCGCCCTCTCGTATCCGGGCATAAGCCGAGGTGCCGAGATAACCGCGGCGGGGCCACTACTGGACGAAAATCAACCAGTTGGCTACAAGGAATCAACCCTTCGGAGATGTCCATGGATCCGCGCCAACGCTGTCTAGCCTGCCTCGAACGCGACCCTCCGGCGATGCTGGAGTCAGCCCTGTGGATTGCCGCCGAGCATGACCCTCGCCTCGACCCGGAGAGGGTGCTGCGGGATTTCGGCAGTCTGCTCCAGCTGGTGGCCGCCGGCCTGCCGAACCTGGCGCCAGCGGAGCTGGCCCAGCCCCTGCTGCGGCGCATGAATGAGCTGGACTTCCATGAGGACGACGACACGCCCCTGCGCCCGCACACGGCGCTGCTGCCCCAGGTGCTGGCACGGCGACGCGGACAACCGTTATCCCTGGCGCTGATCGCCTTGGAGCTTGCCGCCCGACTGGGTATTCCGCTGGCCGGCGTCAGTTTCCCCGGCCACTTCCTGCTGCGTGTGCCGGGCGCCGACCACCTGCTCGACCCGTGCAGTGGCCGCCGCCTCTACGCCCGTGACTGCCGTGACCTGCTGGTGCGAGTGCAGGGTCCCCAGGCCGAACTCCACGCCGCGCACCTGCAAACCGCCAGCGCAAAGGAAATGATCCAGCGCCTGTCGCGCAACCTGCGCATGCTGCATCTGGAGGCGGGCGAGACCCTGGCTGCACTGAAGGACGCCGAGCGCGCGCTGTTGCTCGGCCCGCCAAGCATGCACGACCACCTGGCGCGTGCCGACATCTACCTGCGCCTGGATTGTCCCCAGGCGGAACGCTATGACCTGGAGCGCGCCCTGCTGCTCTGCGACAACCCCGCCCAACACCTGCAACTGGCCCAGCGCCTGCGCCGGCTCGGGCACGTCCAACCACTGCACTGAGTCCGGATTTACATCAGCCCCAATGACTTGGCGTGCGCCACCGCCTGGGTCCGCCGCTTCACCCCCAGCTTGCCGTTGATACGTCGGGCGTAGGTCTTCACGGTGTGCAGCGAGATGAACAGGCGCTGACGCCCCCTGATGGACGCCCCGCATACCGCATCATCCCGTGCTTGGATGGAACTTCGGCCGCTCACTACCTCAGGGCCGCTGACTGAGGCATCCTGAGCGGGTCCCGCCACCCTGACCGACCATGACCATGCAAGACGCCCGCCCCGACCCGCAGACCGCCGCCACCCGTGATGTGGTGACGCGTTACCACCTGAGCTGGAAAGCCCGTGACATCGAGGCCGTATTGGCGCTCTACCACCCCGAGGTGGAATACAACGACTTCTTCCAGAACCGCTGCATGCGCCGCGACGACCTGCGGGATTACCTCCAGGCCACCATGCCCACTGGCCCGGACGACTTCCTCGAACACAACGACCGCATCCGCATCGACGGCGACACCGCCTTCATCCAGTACGCCATCAGCGTCGCCGGCGGCGGCACCTTCCGCGCCAGCGAAGCCATCACCGTGCGCGACGGCTTGATCTGGCGGATCAACGAGTACGCCCTGCTGGTGCAGCCCGCCTCGCAGACCAGCAAGCACCCGTCGCAGCGACCAGCAACCAGCCGCCTGGGTCTTTCGGCGCGGCAACTGGGCATGCTGGCGCGGGATATCGAGGAATACTTCCAGCACTCCAAGCCCTACCTCGATCCCGCGCTGGACTTGCACCAGGTCGCCGGCGCCACCGGTTACACCCGCAACCAGATTTCCTACCTGCTGAACCAGATGCTCGGGCAAAGCTTCTACCAATACGTCAACCAGGCGCGACTGGAGCACCTGCTCAAGTTGCTGGAAACCGCCGTGCCGCCCGTGCGCATCGACGAACTGGCCTTCAGCGCTGGCTTCAACTCGCTCTCGGCCTTCTACCGCTGCTTTCGCCAGCACACCGGCCTGTCGCCCAAGGCCTACCTCAAGCAGCTACTGTAGGGGCGGATTCATTCGCCCCTACGACCGTCATCCAGACCAACGCGCCCCACATTCCCAGCGTGCCCGCGCACACGACAAGCGCACCGCCACCCTCTAGCCTTGCCCGTCATGACAACCTTTTACCGGGGACCTGCCTATGCAGAACTGGCGCCAAATCAGCCTGTGGATGGACACGCTCGATGAAGACCTCAAGCCACGACCGTCGCTGTCCGGCTCGCTGGAGGTGGATGTGGCGATCATCGGCGCCGGCTACACCGGGCTGTGGACGGCCTACTACCTGAAGCGCCAGGCTCCCGAGCTGAGGATCGCCATGGTCGAGGCGCAGTTCGCCGGCTTCGGTGCCAGTGGCCGCAACGGTGGCTGGCTGATGGGCAACCTGCTGGGCGAGGACCGCGCCCTGGCATCGCTGCCCGTCGAGGTGCGCAAGGCCTCCTTCGACCTGCTCCATGGCATTCCCGATGAAGTGGCCGAGGTGCTCGAGCGTGAGGGGATCGACTGCCACTACCGCAAGGCCGGCATCCTCTACTGCGCCGCCCGCTACCCGGAGCAGGAGAAGCGCCTGCGCGAGCAGTTGGCGGACCTGCATGCCGAGGGCCTGAGCGAAGCCGACTACCGCTGGCTGAGCCCCGAGGAACTGAACGGCCAGTTGCGTGTGGCCAATCCCTACGGCGGCATCCATACCCCGCACTGCGCCACCATCCAGCCGGCGCGCCTGGTGCGCGGCCTGGCAGAAGCGGTGGAACGCATGGGTGTGCAGCTGTTCGAGCAGAGCCCCGCCACCCATTGGCAGCCGGGTCTGGTACGCACCCCCCAGGGCGAGATCAAGGCCCATTGGGTGGTGCCCGCCATCGAAGGCTATGCCGCCAGCCTGCCGCCGCTTGGCAAGTACCAGTTACCGGTGCAGAGCCTGTTGATCGCCACCGAACCGCTGAGCGACGCCCAGTGGGCGGAAATCGGCCTGGAGCATGGCCAGGCGTTCAGCGAGAGCAGCCGCCAGGTCACGTATGCACAACGCACCGCCGACAACCGCCTGGCCTTTGGCGCGCGCGGCGGCTACCGCTTCGGCGGTCGGCTACGGGAGGACTTCCAGCTCAGCGTTGACGAGGTCGACCTGCGCCGCTACCTGCTTGGCGAGCTCTTCCCGCAGCTGCGCAACGTGCGCATCACCCACAGCTGGGGCGGCAACCTGGGCATGGCGCGGCGCTTCCATCCGCACATGCTGGTGGACCGCAACAACGGCATCGCCCTCTCCGGCGGTTACGGCGGCGAAGGTGTTGGCGCCAGCAACCTGGGCGGGCGCACCCTGGCCGACCTGATTCTCGGCAAGGAAACCCTGCTCACCCGTCAGCCCTGGGTGCTGGGCGATGGTCCGCTGGACCGCTTGAGCGCCTGGGAGCCCGAGCCCTGCCGCTGGCTCGGCTACAACGCGATCATCCGCAGCTTCGTCCACGAAGACCGGGTGCTGGCCAATCCCCACAGTGCGCCCTGGCGCCGCGCCATGGCGCAGAAGCTGGCCAACCTGATGGAAGGCCTGATGCGCTGAGCCGCGCGAAATCCGATTGCACCCATTCGCGAGCAGAGCTCGCTCCTATACCCAGGCATTTGCGGAGCCAACAACATGAAAGCCACTTTGCTGAAGAACACCCACGACTTGCCCCTGTCCGAACCAAGCCCGGTAGCCGTGCCCGTCGGCGAGCCGGTGCCGCATACCCGTGTGCACTCGGTGGAGCGCACCGACGGCGTGGAAACCGGCGTCTGGGAATGCAGCCCCGGCCGCTTCCGCCGGCAGATTGTCGAGCAGGAGTTCTGCCACTTCACCCATGGCCGTTGCACCTTCACCCCCGATGGCGGCGAGCCCATCGAGATCAACGCCGGCGACGCCCTGCTGCTGCCGGCCAACAGCCTCGGCATCTGGGATGTGAAGGAGACCCTGCGCAAGACGTACGTGATCATTTCGCGCTGACGGAATTCCGCCCCTTCACGCGCAGTAGGGGCGAATTCAATGGCTATGTCTGCGTTAGCTGTTGCGAGAGATTTCCCATCCGGCCAAGAGCCTTGTAGGAGCTGGCTTG